>CAIYOV010000513.1 GCA_903927935.1 uncultured Bacteroidota bacterium
CCGCAACGACAAATAGAAATCTTTTCACGTTTTTCTAAAACAGTTCCGTCTTCCAATATTATTTCGAAATTTCCGGTAATGGTTACCGGTCCGCGAGGTTTTAGCTGTATAGTGGCATAATCCTTTTTTTCTATTTCAAGTTCTTCCATAGGGCAAAAATAAAAAACCCTCTCGGTGTGAGAGGGTTTGATTTCTTTTAGTGCAGCAGTGTGACTGTTCCTTTATACCGCGCATCGCTGTGGTTATTGAGCCAAACAAACTTGGCTACATAGCTATAAACACCTGGAGGAGCATCTTTACCCTGATATGAGCCATCCCACTTAAAATTAATATCCGTGCTTTCGAATACCTTTTCGCCAATTCGATTAAACACCATTACCTCCACTTGTTTTATAGCAGGCATGTTGCCAAACAGTTGCCAGAAATCATTTACGCCATCTCCGTTTGGAGTAAATGCATTGGGAATAAAAACATCATAATTAGGAATAACGGTTACCACAAAATGCGATGTTCCGATGCATCCATCCTGATTAGTAACTATTACTGTGTATGGCTGAGAATAAACTCCATCGAAAAGCGGATTGGCACAGTCGTAACAGGTAAGGCCAAACTTAGGATTCCAATCGTAGGTTACGCTCCCGGTTTGATTGGTGGTGGTGCTCAGCTGCAAGGTATTTCCAAGTTTGACTTCCACCGGTGTTGGTGTAACATCAATCAATACAGAATCAGGTTCAGTAACTACACCGCTATCAGCTATCGTGCATCCGTTCACATCAGTAACTACAAACGAATATGTGTTAGCACTTAAGCTGGTAAAATTTCCGGTTGAATTTGTCGCACCATTTGAGAGAGAATAATTATACCCCGCAGTTCCTCCCGAAGTAGAAACAACAATACTTCCATCAGAATAATGATAGCAGGTAGCAGGAGTTACATCAATAACGTTTACCAATGCTGCCGGTTCATTTACAAAAGCTGTTCCTGTAGTAGTGCACGAATTTTGATCGACAACAGATATACTGTAATTTCCTGTTGCAAGATTAGTGAATTGCCCGGTTGCTGAATTCAATGTACTCACTCCATCCGATGCAGAGAAGGCATAGCCAGGAACTCCACCGGTTGCTGTGGAAGTAATAATACCGGTAGCTGTTCCAAAACATAACGCTGGAGTTGGTGTTGCCGCAAGTGTAAGCAATGGCGGCTCTGTTACCGTTGCAATTTGTACTGCAGAACAGGCATGCGTATCAGAAACTGTTACGCTGTACATCCCTGCAGTAACATTAACCGCTGAATCATTCGTACTCACACCCGGACTCCAATTGTAAGTATAGCCAGGTGTTCCACCGTTGGGTATTATTGTAACTGAACCAGTGGCGTTACCATTACACAAAACGTTTACGTGGTTTTCTGAAGTAGTTAGTTGAGTTGGCTGGGTAATAACAAAATTATTTGTCACCGTACATCCATTATTGTCAGTTACGGTCAAATCATAGTTACTGGCTGCTAATCCGGTGGCGGAAAAAGTATTACTCACATTCGGACTCCATGCAAAAGTATATGGCGCAGTTCCGCCATTTGCAATTACAGATGCAGTACCATCATTGCTTTGATAGCAGGTCAAATCAGTTTGTGATGGCGTAACAGAAAGCGGTTGCGAAGGTTCAGTAAGTGTAACATTCGGATTTACACTGCAATTATTAAAATCAGTAACTGTAATGGCATATGTGCCGGGACCTAAATTTGAAGCAGTATTTGTAGTGGTTATATTCGGATTCCATGTATAAGTATATGGAGATGTTCCGCCAGATGTGCTGATAGTAATTGAACCATCGTTAGCTGCAAAACACGAAATATTGTTCGATTGCACGTTGATGGTAACCGGTTGAGAGGGTTGAGTAAGTGTGACTGCAATTGTTTTAGTGCAGTTGGCCTGATCGGTTACAGTAGCGTTGTAAACACCAGCTGTAAGCAACACCTGAGCATTGGTATTGCCAGCCACACTCCAAGCATAAGTATAATTCGGACCGGTACCACCGCTTGGGGTTAATGTTATGTCACCATTTGCATCGCCAAAACATTTCAGGTTGGTATGGGTTTCGGCTATGGTTATATCGGCAGGCTCTGTCACTGCAAACGAAGCTGTTTGCTGGCAGGTGCTGGCATCTGTAGCGGTAACGGTATAATTACCTGCCGGCTTGGTAACAGTTTGTCCGGAGGTACCACCGCTTCCGCTCCAAAAATAACTATAAGGTGTAGTCCCTCCCGATGGACTAGCTGTTGCACTTCCGTTTCCTCCAAAGCAAGTTGCGTTCGTTACCGCTACTGCCATCACCGGTGCTACCGGTTCTGTAATTATTATACTGATAGTAGCTGTACATAGCTTCAAATCTGTAGCAGTAACGCTGTAGTTACCGGCAGCAATGTTGGTTCTGTTTTGGGTAGTTACTCCGCCACCCCAATTGTAAGTATAAGGTGAAGTGCCACCTGATGGAGTAATAGTAATTGAACCCTGGGTTGCTCCGTAACATGTTTCGTTTACATGCGTTTCGCTTAGGGTTAACAAAGCCGGTTCGGTAATAATTTCCGAAACCGCTACCGAACAGTTATTCGCGTCTAACACATTTCCTGAATAAGTGCCTGCTGGTCGGCTCGGAATAATGGTTGTTCCTGCAGGCACCGGATTGCCAAGAAAAGAGTATGGGGAAGTTCCGCCGCTAACGTTTATGGTAAGCGTTCCGTCAGAGCCACCATTACAACTCACATTAGTATGCGAAGTAGTCACCGTTAAAGCGGTAGCCGGTTGTGTAAGAACAATACTATCCAGAATACTGCAGTTATGCGCATCGGCAACCGTTACATTGTACTGCCCAGCCGTTAATCCGGTTGGGTTGTTACCGGTACCGGCCGGACTCCAGGTATAACTATAAGCCGGTGTTCCTCCCGCTGCCGAAGTTGAAATGGCACCGGTACTGCTTCCAAAACACAGAATATTTGTTGGAACTAACGGAGTATGTGTAAAAGGTGTGGGCTGATTGATAGAAGCACTGCCGGTAATAGTGCAGCTCCTGCTATCAGTAACTGTTACTGTATAATTTCCTATTCCTAAACTTAAATTGTTTTGAGCCGAAGAAATATTATTCCAGAAATAAGTGAAAGGAGGGTTCCCTCCGCTGGCGTTTGCTGATGCACTTCCTTTATGTGATTGATAACAACTATCATCCACAGTGGTTATATTGAGTGTAAGCGTTGGTGGACCGGTAACGGTTCCGGTTGCAGTAGCCGTGCAGTTGTTAGCATCAGTTACCGTTACACTGATCGGGCCTGCACTTAAAGGTGATGCTATAGGATTATTTGCATGAGGCGGACTCCAGGTATAAGTAAAAGGCGAATTGCCACCGGAAGTTACAGAAACTAAAGCCTGTCCGTCATTGGTTGCCGCACACGACATATCAATAGTAGTCATGCTTGCTGCCATCGCAGCACCCGGTTGCGTTATTGTAATATTTCCCGAAAAGGTATGTGCAGGTATGCCATCACTGTAGCTGTATGTATAATTTCCGGCAGTTAAACCCGTAACCGGAACACCGTTTGTGCCGCTTAAGTTTCCGGGGTTCCACGTAATTACAGGAGTTCCTATTACTCCTGTTACGGTGAGGGTAGCAGTTCCATTGCTGCCGCCAAAGCAACTTACGTTTGTAGTGGTTATGTTTGAAGTAATACCGCAAGGCAATGAAGCAATCGTTTCGGTATACTGCAAAAGTGCCGAACAACCGTTAATATCATGAAAGTCTGCTATCCAGGTACCTGGCGGCATAGAAGTAGGGCTTCCGGAAATAGCAGCCGTACCTGCCCAATTTACACCGGTGTATGGCGGAGTTCCCCCGCTAATTGTAATAGTTGTGGTTCCGTTACTTGCACAGGGGGCATCGGTATGAGCGGTAGAAGCACTAAGAGCCGGGGGCTGGTTAAGTGTATATTGAGCCGTAGTGGTACACACCCCATCGGTTACCGATATGGTATAAGTGCCCGCACCTACCGCCCAACTCGTCCCTTGCTGCGCTCCGGAATTCCAATTGTAAGTATAGCCACCATAACCTGCACTCACACCAAAACCTCCCGAAGCAGCTACCGCAACGCTTCCGTTTGTACCACCGTTACAAGGTGGCGGTACAAGTGTAGGTGTAAGCACAATAGGGGCGGCAATAATAACTGAGTGAGTATAGGTATTGGCACATCCGCCCACACCTGTAATGGTAAGCGAAACCGGATAAGTACCGGCTGCAGCATAAGTATGCGTTGGATTCTGTAGGCTAGAAGTGGTACCATCTCCAAAGTCCCATAACCATGACTGAACATTGCCTGCGTTACTGGTAGAAATATCTGTAAACGGCATGGTGGGTGAACAGCTTTGATAGTTTATCCCGGCCACCCAGTTCGAGGTATTAAGTACACAAACAGTCTGCTGGTTGCTGCCACCTCCTGTGGCACCGCTCCAGCCCCAGTTTACAATTGGATTACCACCGAAATAGGTGCCAACCATGTTCGGAATTATTAGCTGCTGACGAAGTACCCCATCAAAATAAACCGAAAATGTATTTGTATTTACATCCCATACTACACGTACTGTGTGCCAGGCGCAGTTGTCAATATTTCCTCCGCTTGTAAGAGCAGAAACCGCACCTGATACATTGTGATTGTAATACCCTCCCGATTCTATGCCAATATGATCGAACGAAGGATCACCAGCACCTCCATTTTGCCAGGTATCAAATTCAACTGCAAAAGAGTAGGGTTGACTCGCTCCCGCATATCCTAAGCCCTCGCCATTACTTCCCAACCCGTTTGGATTAGAAGTAAGCACAAATACAATTCCGTCTGCCCCGTTAGCACCGTTACAACCTAAAAAAACATTGAAAGTAAAATCGAACGAGTTGTTCAGGTTGATGGTTTGATTTTGAAAAATCGCACCGGCCTGATTACCCGCATCGGGCGTTAATTGGTAGCAATTACATCCGCTGTAAGCGGAGGCGCTGCCCAATACAGTATAATTTTGAGAAAAAGAATGCTGATAAAATAAAAAAAGCAAGGGGAAGAAATAGAGTTTTCTCATGTCGGGTTTGGGTTTCTTGTAATAAGGGTTTTGAGCGATAGGGATGTAAGATACTATTTTCAATAAAATAAAAAATCCTGTCGTGTGAATAGACAGGATTTTTACTAAAAACGTTGTTTTTGAAAATGGACTATTTATCTCGCCACACTCACACTTCTCTTCTCGCGGATCACTGTCACTTTTACCTGGCCAGGATAAGTCATTTCCTTTTCAATTTTCTGTGAAATGGCAAACGACAATTCTTCGCTTTTCTTATCGTCAATTTTATCGGCTTCTACAATTACCCGAAGTTCTCTTCCGGCTTGTATAGCGTAGGCTTTATCTACTCCATCAAAGGCCTGAGCCAATGCCTCCAGGTCTTTGATACGTTGCAGATAACCCTCCATTATTTCTCTGCGCGCGCCCGGTCTTGCACCCGAAATAGCATCGCACGCCTGAATAATTGGAGAGATTACATACTTCATTTCCATTTCATCGTGGTGAGCGCCAACAGCATTGATAATAGCCGCATGCTCTCCGTACTTCTCACATAACTTTGCTCCCAGCAAGGCGTGCGAAAGTTCACTTTCTTCATCAGGCACTTTACCAATATCGTGTAGAAGACCTGCGCGTTTTGCCAACTTCGGATTCAATCCTAGCTCGGCAGCCATGGTGGCGCAAAGGTTCGCCACCTCGCGACTATGTTGTAAAAGATTCTGACCGTATGAAGAACGGAAACGCATTCTGCCTACGTAACGAATCAACTCCTGATGCAGGCCTTGTATCCCCATATCAATTACGGTTCGTTCGCCAATTTCAAGAATGTGTTCCTGCAGTTGCTTATTTGTTTTCGCAACAATTTCCTCAATACGTGCCGGGTGAATTCTTCCATCTGCAACCAAACGCTGAAGCGATAATCTTGCAATTTCTCTTCGTATAGGATCGTACCCAGAAATAATAATGGCCTCTGGTGTATCATCCACTACAAATTCGCAACCGGTAGCGGCCTCAAGGGCCCTGATGTTTCTTCCCTCACGTCCGATAATCTGACCTTTTTGCTCATCACTGTCAAGGTTGAAAACCGAAACGGTATTCTCAATGGCATTCTCCGCAGCAGTGCGCTGAATAGTTTGAATGATAATCTTCTTTGCCTCTTTGTTGGCTTTGCTCTTGGCTTCGTCAATCAGGGTTTTAGTTAAAGTCAATGCTTCGCTTTCTGCTTCTTTGGTCATACTGTCAACCAATTCTTTTTTCGCATCTTCTTTGGTAAGTCCGCTTATCTGTTCCAGTTTGCTTACAAAAATTTCGTGGCTTTGTTTCAGTTGTTCGTTCTTGGTGTTAACCAGTTCGAGTTGCTTATTCAGGTTATCTTTTAAGCTTGAAATTTCATTTTCCTTTTTCGAAATTTCAGCAATGCGTTGAGAAACTTCGGTTTGTAATCCCTTTAATTGTGCTTCTTTTTCTACAACTTTTTTGTTCCGCTCGGCAACTTCAGCTTCATGTTTACTCTTAAGTTGAATGAAATGTTCTTTAGCAGAAAGTTCTTTGTCCTTCTTTACGTTATCGGCATTTCGCTTGGCATCGGCTATGAGTTTATCTGCTGTGGCTTGGGCATCGGCAAGTTTTTTCG
>CAIYOV010000514.1 GCA_903927935.1 uncultured Bacteroidota bacterium
GATTTTTTGCAACAACTTTCAAAGGTGTACCGCTATGTTTTAGAGAACAAGGAAAAAAATCTGGTTACCCTCGAAACAGAAATGAATTTTGTAAATCATTACGTACAATTATTGAAAACAAGGTTTGATGGCTCGCTGAATATTAAGTTTGATATAGATGAACAAGCCAAAGAAATGAAAATTGTTCCGGTTACTTTGCAAGTGCTTTTCGAAAACGCAGTGAAGCACAATGTTACTTCTAAAGAAAATCCTCTAAGTATTGATGTGAGAAATGAAAATGATTTTCTGCTTGTCAGAAACAATCTTCAGAAGAAGCATGTTATTGAGGAATCAAATGGGCAAGGGTTAGGAAATCTTAAAAACCTGTACCGGTATCTGAGCGATAAAGAAGTTGTAATTGAGGAAAATGAAATATCATTTACCGTGAAAATTCCGTTACTGCCATGAAGGTAATTATCATTGAAGATGAGAGCTTAATTGCGAAAAACCTGCAACGAATGCTTAAGCAGATAGATGCTGCTATTGAAGTGGTGGCAGTTCTCGATTCGGTTTCTTCATCTGTAAAATGGCTGAAAGAAAACGCTCAGCCCGATTTGTTCTTTATGGACATTCAGTTAGCCGATGGAGTTAGCTTTGATATTTTCAATAAAGTAAAAGTGGATAGTCCCGTAATTTTCACTACAGCCTATAACGAGTACGCTATCCGTGCTTTTAAAGTAAACAGCGTTGATTATTTGCTGAAACCTATTGATAAGGATCAGTTGCAAACTGCTGTCGAAAAATTCAAAAAGTATTTTGGGGTAAAAAATGAAGCAATGGGCGAACAGTTTAAGTTGCTGCTGGAGAATATGCAGAACAAAAGCACTCCTAAATTCAAAGAACGATTCCTTGCTCACTATAAAGCAGGCATTGTTCCGATGCCCGAAAACAGAGTTGCTTACTTTATAAAAGACACCATCATTTATCTTATTACTACCGATAACGAAAAATTAGTGACCGACTATAACACCATTGATGAAATAGAAGAAGTGGTGAATCCCCAAAAATTCTTTCGAGCCAACCGGCAAATGATTATACATATTGATCAGATAGATACTTATAGAAAGCACGATACTGGTAAAGTAGAAGTGCATTTGAAGTGCGATAAGAATGCTCGGGTTGATGTGAGCCGCGAGAAGGCAAATGAGTTTGTGACTTGGCTCGACCAATGAGCGCAAATATATTCTGCCTATGAGAGCGACAATAGGTTATCTTCGCGGCAATTATGACAGCAGAAGCGTATAAACAAGCAGTAAAAGATTTGACCGAAATTCCGGGAGTGGGGCGTTCGGTAGCCGATGATTTGATTCAAATGGGAATTACAAAAGTAAGTGACCTTAAAGATAAAGATGCAGAACGTCTTTATAATAAATCGAACCGTCAGGCAGGCACAGTGCAGGATAGAAATTTGCTTTACATGTTTCGCTGTGCAGTTTATTTCGCTTCTAACGACAAACACGATGATGAGAAGTTGAAGTGGAAGAACTGGAAAGACAAATAGCACTTACAGAAATAAAGCCTTTCACCTCGCGGTAACATTTGTTACATAATCTATTCGCAAATTTCTACATTTTTGTATTACAAATTACCCAATCATGAAAGTTGAACAGATCTACACGGGATGTTTAGCAGAAGCTGCATATTACATCGAGAGCAATGGAGAATGTGCCATTATTGACCCTTTGCGCGAAACTTCTCCCTACATCAAACGGGCAGAGAAGGACAACGCAAAAATCAAATACATTTTCGAAACACACTTTCATGCCGATTTTGTTTCAGGTCATTTAGAACTTTCTAAAAAAACAGGAGCTAAAATTGTTTACGGTCCCAATGCCGCTTGCGGATTTGATTGCTACAGTGCTAAAGATGGTGAAGAGTTTAAAATAGGAGCACTAACACTTCGTGTATTGCATACACCCGGTCACACACCCGAGTCTTCAACTTTTTTGTTGATAGATGAAAATGGAAAAGAGTATTGCATTTTCAGCGGTGATACTTTGTTTATAGGAGATGTGGGAAGACCTGATCTTGCCATTAAATCAAGTGTTACCAAAGAAGATTTGGCAGGAATGCTTTACGATTCGCTTCACAATAAAATTTTGACATTGCCTGATGATGTAATTGTATATCCGGCACACGGTGCCGGTTCTGCCTGCGGAAAAAATATGAGCAAAGATACGTTCGATAAGCTTGGTCATCAGAAGCAGGTGAACTATGCTTTGCAAAATATTACGAAAGAAGAATTTATAAAACAGGTGACAGATGGATTGCTTCCACCGCCACAATATTTTTCAAAAAATGCGATGATGAATAAACAGGGAGCCGGAAATCTGGAAGACGTTTATTCGCACGGATTAAAAAGGCTTTCGGTAACTGAATTTGAAGCGGCCGCAGAAGAAACGCATGCACTCATTCTCGATACGCGTGACCCGCAGGTTTTCTGCAAGGGATTTATTCCAAACGCTATCAATATTGGAGTGAACGGACAATTTGCTGTTTGGGCAGGAACTTTAATCACCGATTTGAATCAACCTATTTTGCTTCTGTGCGATGAAGGAAAAGAAGAAGAATGTGTAACGCGTCTTGCAAGAGTTGGCTACGACAACACACTAGGTTATTTAAGCGGAGGGATTGAGGCATGGCAAAATGCAGGGAAAGAAACAGATTCAATAACTTCAATAAGTGCAGAGGAATTTTCAAAGCAATTTTCACCCGAAATGTGTGTGCTGGATGTGCGCAAACCCGGAGAATATGAGCCCGAGCATTTAGTGAATGCAGAAAACAAACCACTTGATTTCATAAATGACTGGGCCAGCGAAACTGACCGCAGTAAAACATATTACGTTCATTGTGCAGGTGGGTATCGAAGTATGGTAGCTGCATCTATTTTAAAAGCAAGAGGGTTCGAAAATTTAGTGGAAGTAGCCGGTGGCTACGGTGCTATCTCAAAAACTCTGGTGCCTAAAACAAATCTTGTTCACACAAAATAATTATACAACACATGAAAAACTTATCTGCGCTTTTCTTTGCATTGTTTTTATTTTCTTCCTGCAATAGCCAAACTGCTGCGGTAAAGAATATTACTCCAACAGAATTTGAAAAAGGAATTAAACAAAGCAATGTATTGTTGGTTGACGTGCGCACTCCGGAAGAATTTCAAGAGAAACACATTTCTGGAGCTAAAAACATCAACATCAACGATGCGGAATTTAAGACCCGTCTTAACGAACTGGACAAATCGAAGCCTATCTATATTTATTGTCTGGCTGGGGGAAGAAGTAAAAAGGCCGCAGATATTGCCGCCAGCAGTGGCTTTAAAGAAGTTTACAATCTGGAGTTTGGTATTAATTCATGGGTGAGCGAGAAGAAGGCAGTAGTAAGCGGTAGCGGCCAACTCGTGCAAACCAATTCCATAGGAATGAGTTTCGATGAGTATCTCAACCATTTAAAATTGGCTTCTAAGTTAGTGTTGGTTGATTTTAATGCTGTGTGGTGTGGTCCCTGTAAAATACTCAAGCCAATTGTGCTGAAGGTTGTAAAAAAGAATGCAGAAAAGGTAGAGTTGTTTGAAATTGATGTAGATAAAAATTCGACTGTTGCTAATACAATGAATGTGCGTGCTATTCCGCTTCTTATTCTTTACAAGCAAGGGAAGGAAGTATGGCGCAATATGGGTTTGGCTGACGAAGATTTAATTCAGGAAAAAGTGAAGGAGTTTTCGAATTAATGCCTCCCCCGAATTCTCTTTGAATGAGAATACTATAAATGCAATCCAAACATTACAATATCACCGTTACCGGTAAAGTACACGGTGTTTTCTTTCGTGTATCTGCAAAACAAATGGCAGATTTATTAAACCTGAAAGGCTTCGTCCGCAATGAAATGAACGGAGATGTTTACATTGAAGTGGAAGGTGAGGAAGAGTTGCTTACGAAATTTATCCAGTGGTGCCACCATGGACCCGATAAAGCCGAAGTGAAATATGTTTCGGTGAACGATGGGACACTCATGAATTTTAAAGAATTTCTGGTCAAGAGATAACGTGATTATCTTCCACCGGTAAGCTGCTGATAGATATTTGCATAGTAAGAAGCAGCATTGTTGTCGTGTAACTTGGACATGCACTCTGCCAGTACGCGATAAGGGGGAGGGAAATACGGATTCTCTTTCACAACTGCCGTAAGAATAGAAGCTGCATTGGTAAAATCCTGCTTATAAAAATACGCCAGCCCCAGATAATAACCGCTGTTGGTATTCTCTCTACTCAACTGTGCCGATTGGTTCAGCACGCGAATGGCATCGTCAAACCGGCCCACGTTGAGGTAACACAAACCTAAATTAGCCAGCACGGTTTCGTTCTTCGGAAACTTCTGCGCGTAAGGCTCCAGCAAAGCAAGGGCACCGGCAAAATCGTTCTTGCCCATCAGCTCCTGCCCCAGGTAATCGCGCTTATCGTCCTTCTTGATGACACACGAAAGCGGAACGCCATCGGCATACACCGTGTAAACAGTTTGCTCGGGCGGAAAACATCCGTGCAGCAACAGGTCGCGGTCCACAAAGCGGCAATACATAATTTCGTAATCGGCATCCTTATCGCTGCGCTGACGGTAACTGGCGTAACCAACCGGTGCCACCGTTGCCGAATCGGCCTTGAAATAAAAACCCACCGGTGCCACGGCATTGGTGTAGATGGTGGTTCTTCTTCCATCGGTGCGCTTCAGGTTTTCATGCGCGTGCATCCAGTCGGCACACTGCTTTACACTGTTCATGTAGTAATCGGTTTCGTAATTACCGAATGCTCCTTTAATGCCGCCTTCCAGTTCATTAAAATAAACATACTCGTTCGGGTGATTGGCGAACATAAAGCGCGCGGGCAAGGCAATAAGCACCAGCACTAAACCCACCGCCACATACTTCATACTCTTTTGCAGCAGATTAATAAAGTAGCTGAACGCCAAACCGGTTAAGATGATAATGCTCGGATACACAAAGAAGAAGTGGCGCATGGTATCGTATAACACCGACTTTTTATACACCACATAAGCCAGCGGAAACACAATAGTGAAATACAGAAAGCCGAGCAGCAGCAACTTCTTCTCACTCCGCATAAACGGCACAAGCCCGAACGACAACAGCAAGCCAATCAAACCGAAAAGAGGAGTGGAGATGAGCAACCACTTAGGAATATAATGCCACGGCACTTCGGTAGAAGAAATGTGCGCGCCCTCAAACAGAATTTTTATCTGCACCGGAAACTTCTGCGCCACATTCAGCGCCTCCAACGGGTGACTGAACGGTCCTACTAAACCGTAAGGCCAGAAAAGTAAACTCACACAATAACCCATTATCGATGCGAACAGCGCATACTTAAAGCTCGGCCAAATGTTTTCCTGAAACTTAGAGAAGTTGAAAACCTCGGCAGTGCCCAGCAGTCCCCACATGGCTAAACCGTAAAACAAAAACAGATAAGGTATCAGCAACAAACCACCGATACGAATACCCATGGCCATGCCAATGCTTAATCCTAATCCAATAGCTGTTTTCAGCGTTGGCTTTGGCAGTTGTTTGATGAACTTAAGAATGAAAACATAGGTTATCATATAACCGGCCGCCATGGTTATATCTTTCGGGTTGTTCATACTCTCGCCAAAGAACCGCGGAGAGAAGGCCATCAGTATCAGTGTAATTAAACCGGCTTGCCAACCGGCAACTTCTACGGCAACAAGGGCCGCACAAAACATCGCAAACCATCCGAACATCGAGTTCCATGCATGTCGAATATCCCATTCGTTTACCGAAGGCATGGCTTTAGAAAGCACAGCAGCCGTGCCGTCATAAAACCCACCGTAATAAACCATCAATGAATCCGCCCCGATGTTGGAAGATGCCGTAGTGTCTTTGCCAAAAGAAGTATAGAAGTTAACAATGTGGTGACCATACATCCGGTGAAAATTCTCATCGCCCGAAATACCGTATTGATGGCTGACAGAAACCATCAGCAAAAACAAAGCAATAGCAAAACCGAAGAATAATTTTTTGGATAGCGCCTCGGAGAGGAGAGGAGTCAGAACGAATTCTTTTTTCGGTTCAACTGGTTTCTGTGCTTTAGGTTCAGGTTTGCTCTGCTGCTTTGCCATTGGTGAAATTTGTGCGGCAAAATAGAATTATTTCATGGCAGAAATAAAAATGGACTGCGAAACGTTTTTTACTAAGGGAATCTTTTCCAGCACATCGCCCAGAACAACAGACGTTGCAATTAATAAATCGGGAACACCGGGAAGAAGAAAATCTTTGTATTCTACTTTAATGTTTTTGTAGCCTGCCTTCGCCAGTTTTTCTGAAACAAAACTTTTAGAGAAAGCCATTTCATCGGGCTCGAGATGCGTTGCCTTTCGTAGAGCAGCATAAGAGAATATCAGATAAACGTAAGGATTGTAAATGTTCGGCTCAAGGAAAATCATTTTGCCTCCATCCTTCAGCAGATGAAGCATGTTGGTGAAGGCTTCATCCAGATGATAATACAGGTGATGCAGAATGCCGTTGCCGATAATGTAGTCGAACTTCTCTCCCTTAAACTGATCGGCTTTATTAAAATCAAGAATATCGTAACGCAGATTGGTAAGCGGGAAATTCTTTTTTGCTTCCTCAATAAAAGGAACGCATAAGTCGGTTCCCAAAACCTGCATGCCCGATTTCTTTGCCAGCATAAAAGCATTCTTACCGGTGCCGCAACCAATTTCCATTACCGATTTATCGGACCGCACTTCCATTTGCGAAATCATGTAATCGCATCTGCGCTCAGCGCGCACGCGCGTAGATTTGCTATCGCCCCAAACCTGATTGAAACCTCTATCGTCTTTAATGTTTGCCATTTACTTTTTTACTATGATGGTGTAGCCCAACGGGTCTTCATCGCTTCCGAAATTTAAAACCAAAGAAACATGCGCGAGCAAAACAACCGTGATGAGAATAGGAGAAAGTGCAATCCACACCGGAATAAAAATCCATTTCCATAGTTGAGAAGGAAGAAGATTCCTGAACCAAAGCACAATTACTTTGTTCGCAATATTCGCAATGTCAGTTCCGCGGTTAGTAATCTTGGCTTCGCTGAACTTACCGAACATGGTTTTTAAACTGCTTGGTGTATAGCGATAGAAATCGTAAGGAATGTAATGATACCTCGCGCTCCACGGAATAGTGACGATACCGGTTCCGCCTTTCTTCATTACACGGTGCATTTCATCAATCAACTTCTGATAATTCTGCACGTGCTCTAACACTTCGGTGCAAATCAATCCGTCAAACTTTTCGTTTTCAAACGGAATGTTCTCACCATCAAACGGAGTAATGTCAGAGTTGTCGTAATCAAACTTCTCCGCATCTACTATATCTACTCCGAAGTATTTGGTTTCACTTGCGTTCAATAAAAACTTGTAAGGCGACTGTCCGCATCCAACATCCAGTACATTTCCTTTGAATGATGGAATTGTCTTTACGATGTCACGGTAAATAGTGAGTATCTGTAAATCCAACAGCATTCTTCCATAGAACTTAATCTTTCCGGAGAATGAAGTAGGAGGAGTATTATTTACTGGGCGGAATCCTTCTGACATTTTAATTACAATCTGAAAATTAGCGGAAGATTAAAATAAACTTTCACGGGTTTCCCTTCTTGCCTTCCGGGAATAAATTTCGGCAACATTTTTACAACTCTTACAGCTTCTGAGTCGATTCCAAAGCTTACACCTTTTAAGATTTTTACATTATCTACTTTCCCGTTTTCCATTATTACAAATCGAACAATTACATTTCCTCTTATGCCACTATCCCTTTCCATTTTAGGATACTGAATATTTGCTTGTAGAAATCTCATTAAAGCGGCATCACCTTCTGGAAATTGAGGCATCTCTTCAACAGATGAGTAAATTCCTACAGAGTCCATTTGACCTCGACCTGTTCCGAATGTTGAATTTTGAGTTTGTGCAAATGATAGAAGCATTGCAAATACAAAAACAAATGACAAATGAATCTTTCTCATTGCAGATTTCTTTAGTAAACTTTACGGTAAATGTTTCTGCGAATAAACTTCGGTCTGCGTTTGCTCTCTTCTAAAATTTTGGCTTGATATTCTCCAAGAACCGAAATGCCAAGCATCTGTAATCCGCCAAAGAAAAGAATCAAAACAATAATAGTAGTTACTCCGTGCGGATTACCCGGCATTACAAAATAGAGGATGATTTGAATGATGATGGCAATGAAAGAAAATATCGTCAGCGACCAACCCAGATACGTCATCAACTCCAACGGCACAAAGCTGAAACTGAAAATGGCTTTGCGTGCCCATGCAATATTCTTGCGCCAGTTGTTGGTGGTAACACCAAACATTCTTTCCGGACGCGTATAATCAACTCCGGTTTGCTTAAAGCCAACCCATGCGCGCAAACCACGCATAAACTGATCGGTCTCCGGCAGCTTCACTAACTCGTTCACTACTTTTCTATCCATCAAACTAAAGTCACCGGCATCGAGCGGAATCGGAACATAACTCACACTACGGAACAAGCGATAGAACATTTTATAAAATGAAACCAGCGTTTGATTGCCTTCACGCGCCACTCTTCTTCCATATACTACATCAAATCCTTTCTGATACTCTGCATAAAACTGCTCAATCAACTCAGGCGGGTCCTGTAAATCTCCGTCCAGCAGAATCACACCATCACCGGTAGAGATTTCCATGCCCGAAAGGAAAGCCGCCTGCGAACCAAAGTTGCGGG
The DNA here is from genome assembly GCA_903927935.1 of uncultured Bacteroidota bacterium. GTDB lineage: Bacteria > Bacteroidota > Bacteroidia > Chitinophagales > LD1 > Bog-950. Next base: position 8,817 of record CAIYOV010000514.1, read on the forward strand.
AGTGCTCAATAGCAATCACATGGTCATCTTCATTCACTATTTTCTGCAATACTTCGTTCGTGTTATCGGGTGAACAATCGTTCACGAAAATTATTTCGTAGTCAACTGCAATCTTTTGAAAGGTTTTGGATAGCCGCTCATACATAAACGGTATAGCCTGTTCGTCTTTGTAACAGGCTATAACGGCAGTAAGCTTATGGCGGATTTTATCCTGGACCAGCTTCTTCTCATAGAGCGGCATGGAGTACGCTTTCTGCCATTCTGCATTTTTACTCAAGCCTTCTTTAAGCGGAGTTTCGTTCTGCCAGCCAATTAATTCTTTTGCCAAAGAAGCATCGCCATACCATTCCTTTAAATCCCATTTGCGGTTGGGCATATCGCCCCAATCAGGATTCTTTTCAATGCTGAAAATATCTTTGATAGCAGAAGCTATATCGCGGATAGTAGTTTTATGGTTGCTCGCAATGTTCAGCGACTTCCCTCTAATGTTCTGAATATTGGTAGCAGAAAGCAGCGTAGCTAAAATCGCATCATCTATGTAGACAAAATCACGGGAGATATCAGGTTGGACTAGCGGAGGGTAAGTTCCCTTCATTCCCTTATCAATCAACTGCGGAATTAATCTATCCGGTTCTTCAAATGCCCCGTAGATAGAATAGTAGCGCAGATTTGCCACCGGAACTTCTTTAATGGTTCCGTAAAACTTTATCATGTGTGCAGCACCAACTTTAGTTACTGCATAATGTGAGTTAGGTTGAAGCGGGTCGTCTTCCTTAGGTGCAGAAGCATTCAGCCCATATTCCGATGAACTGCCTGCATGAACAAATGCTTTGATGGCAAACTGCGAAGAAATCTCCAGCAGGTTCAGAAGACCAATGAAATTGGTTTCGTAAATCAAATCAACATCGGCTTGCTTGCTGTAAGCACCGTAAGCGGCTAAATCGAAAATGGTTTTAAAGCGATGTTCTTTAAAAATCTCCTCAACTTGATTTTTCTTAATGATATTGCAGTGGAGAATATGTTTTGGGTTGATGTCATCCAGCCTCCATGGAATAAACGGCTTGCTGGTAACAGCAAAAACATCTTTACGGTATTTAAGAATGCTGCGAAGCAGATTTGCACCAATAAAACCACCGGCTCCGAATATCACTATGGGCCCTTCTAATTTTAGAACTTCCGCCTGTATCTTATCCTGTAAAGACATGGTGTAAATATGCTGAATTTAAGCAGACTGGGAAATCTCAACCAAGGAAAGCATTCAACTCCTTCAACATACCTTCTCCACCCAAATTATTTTCTGCCTGATGAAATTTCTGGTCTCCGTATTTACCGCTTGGATAACCAGCTGCCGAAAGTGAAAGAATTTTAATATTCGAAGTAAGTTGATTCATTAAATGATACGAAAGCGTTTCGCGTAAGCCACATTCCCCGTTATGTTCTTCAATAGTAATTAATTTCTGTGTTGCGTTTACTGCAGAAATCAGCTCATCGGGTAATGTCGTTATTGGAAAAACACTTACTACCCAAACTTCTAAATCATCCGACAAATCAGAGTTGAGGATATTTTCAACTACCGGGCCGGTTCCAACTACAACTCCTTTTGTTCCGTCTTTTATTTTCCTCCATTGCGCAAATGGTGCAACAGGCTGGTTGATTTTTGCCCCCATGTTCAACCGCAGATAATTCGGGCTTTTATCGGCAATCATTTGCTCAACCGCTTGTTCCACATCGCTTGCCAGAAAGGGAACATACACCCGCATGTTCTGCAATATCCGCATCGCGCCAATGTCTTCAATGTTATGGTGCGTGGCTCCCATAATGCCGTAACCATAGCCGCCACCATTGCCTACAATCTTTACCGGTAAATTGTGCAGACAGACATCATTTCTAATCTGCTCGTAGGGGCGAAGTGTTACGAAAGGAGAGATGCTGTACACCCATGGAATAAAACCTTCGTGCGCCAGGGCGGCAGCAACGGTTACCATGTTTTGCTCGGCTACGCCTGCGTTAATAAATTTCTCGCCAAACTTCTCCTGCACTTTCTCTAAAGCCATGTAGCCCAGGTCTCCGGTAATAAAAACGAGGTTGTCGTTTTTATCGAAGGCGTTAATTATGGATTGGGCAAATTCTACGCGCATAGGTTAATTACGGATTTACGGATTTACTGATTGACGGAATTACGGATTGAACAGCCAATCGGTAAATATGTAATTCTGTAAATCATTTATAGCGTTGTTTGGATGTTTTAATGGCACGTGTGATAATTTTAAAAAGTTGTTCTGCTTCTTCTTTCAGTGATTTTAATTTCGATTCCGGAAGTAATCCTGATTCCACAAGTATTTCCATCCAGTAAATCGTTTCGTCTAATTCTTCTTCTACAATTTTAAGTTTATTAATAAAATCATTCGTTGATTTTGCGAAACATGCTGCTCTGTAATTTGCTCCAACCGATGTGCTTGAGCGTAGTATTTGTTTTGCAATAGTTTGTTCTACATAATCTCCTTTAAGTGTTTTCGCCAGTTTTAAAACTCTTATCGAAAACTGTTTTGTTCTATCCTTTAATTCCTGTTGAGTCATAAAGAAAATTATTTACGGATTTACAGAATTACATAATTTACTGATTGAAATGCAATATGCCAATTGATAATTCATTCTGTCAATCCGTAAATCCGTCAATCTGTAAATCAATATGTCAATCCGTAATTCTGTCAATCCGTAATTCAAAGTCTTTCTTCACTTCTTCTGTAATCAAACTGTATTGGTCGTCCTTCATCGGTAAATAATGACAGTCAACTTTATCTTCATAAGTCTTCCAACCATGTCCTTTCTTAGTATTACAAATTATCGCAGTTGGAACTTTTAGCTTTTCACTTTCCACTTTTACCTTCTCTAACGCTTCAAAATCATGTCCGTCAGCAATCAAAACATTAAACCCAAACGCTTCCAGCTTCTTATCTAACGGCTCAAGCTTCATCACATCCTCTGTTCTTCCGTAACCCTGTAATTTATTCCGGTCAATCAGCCAGATTACATTAGTAAGGTTATGATGCGCAATAAACAACGCTGCTTCCCAAGTGCTGCCCTCATTAATTTCTCCATCGCTGGTTATGCAGAAAATTTGTTTGTCCTTCTTCTTCAGCTTTTGTGCAAGTCCTAATCCTGCGGCAAGCGACAGACCGTGCCCGAGGCTACCCGTAGCAAAAGGAATGCGCTTAATTTTATTCACCGGTGGGTGCGCAGCCAAGTAAGTATCGTTCTTGTAAAAAGTTTTGATGTCCTCTTCGCTCAGCGTGCCGTCCTCGGCAAGCATCGAGTAAAGCGCAGCCGCTGCATGGCCTTTGCTCAAAATAATTTCATCGTCCTCCTTCATCCAGCCAAAGCGCACAAAGGTCAGCATCTCCGTCACACTCAGCGAACAGCCCACATGGCCGGCATTCGCCTGTTTATACATGGCCAGAAAACGGTTCTTGATGTTCAGCGCCCCGTAAAGGAGCATTCTATGTGTGGCTTTATCCATCAGCGCGCAATATTAAATTATTTCCCCGCGCTTGCCCAACTCCACCACCTCCAGGTTCTCAATCTTCTTATCGTTCAGCGTAAACCGCAGCACCGTCTTTATTTTATGGAAACCCTGCACACCCGCAGCACCGGGGTTCATCACCACCATGTTGTTGTATTTGGCATCGCGCATCACCTTTAAAATGTGCGAGTGCCCGCATATAAAAATATCAGGCTTTACTTCTTCAATTTTTCTGCGCGCTTTGGGTTCGTAATTATTCGGATAACCTCCAATGTGAGTAATCAGAATCTTAAAACCTTCGCGTTCTAATTCTAAATTCAACGGATAATCCATTCGTATTTCTTTGCCATCGATGTTTCCGTAAACGGCACAAAAGGGCTTGAAGTTTTTCAGCTCATCGCACAGCTCGATGGTTCCCAAATCACCGGCATGCCATATTTCGTCAACGTCTTTAAATACCTCAAAGACTTTTTTGTCGAGGTAGCTGTGGGTGTCGCTGATGAGGCCGATTTTTATCACGGGGCTAATCTAAATTATTGTGGGGTTCCCGCGCCAAAGCGCGCGGTCGGGCTTTACGCTACAATTTTTTTTGCTGTATTGTCTTTGTTCCTCCTTTGCGTTGCCTTTTTGCGTTGGCGAAGGAGGTTAGGAGGATGATTCACTTCCACTCCCAGCAAAAAAAGATTTCCGCTGCAATCCCTAACCCGAACAGCCTCCCTTTCTCGCTCTGATTAATTTATTTAGTAAGATAACCAGCAACATTGCAGATTACTTAACGTCTGCATTTTTTTTGCAGAAATCTGTTCTAAAAGAGAATGTGTTTGTTCGAATCCTTGAACAGTTAATTCAATATGATTCTTATAAAAATCTGGCATGATTATCTCTCCTGTTGAAGCTTTACCATTTTTTCTCTATCTCTAGAAGTTTCAAGGTGAGCATGTTTAAATGTAGTATCAGAAGTGGTATAATGAACAACTTCTTTTTGTATTTCCCTCCGGCCTTGAGGATTTGGGCGTTAAAAAATTTATGAAGTGAAGCGTTTAAAACTAAAAGCTGTTTGAGCGCCAACCGCTCCTACCTGTTTACGTTAATCTGTTACGCGCGAGTTCTTTTAGTTTAGCGAAACGGAATAAATTTTAGCCCAAAGCCTCACAGCCTTGAACTTTTGGTTCTTTTGGTTCAAGCCAAAAGAACAA
>CAIYOV010000515.1 GCA_903927935.1 uncultured Bacteroidota bacterium
GTTCGCGGAAGAAAGAGCGTTCTTTATGTATAGCGTAAAACTCTTCTGCCTTTTCTTTAGATAAACGTGTAAGTTTCATTGCCTGGATTTTAAATCCGGCCTGGATAATTTGATCAAGAATTTTTCCGGTGTAGCCATCTGCTACAGCATCGGGCTTAAGCATTGTAAGGGTGATTCTTCCTACCATGTTGTTGTTTATTGTTTAGTAAATAAATAATTAGTTTTTCGAAATCGCGGGCGAATGTATATGCGGAGAGTGAGTTTTGCAAATTTGTTATACAATCAATTAAACAATTACGGGTATTTAACGTTGCTCTGGCAGCATTGAATTTAGCTCAAAGGATAGATCGAAATTTGGTGGCTACAGAATTGAATGCTTCATATTATTACTAATTCTAAAACAGAAGTATTCTATTCAACTCCTTATCCAACCTTTTGATTGTCAGTTCCGTTTGTTTAAAAAAGTTTGACGATTTGATTTGCAATAAAAACGAGAGGCTAAACTTTAGAAGCCACATATGATCATTGTTGAACGAAATAAAAAAGTCAGTAACCGCCTTTCGGCAATTACTGACTTTTGAGTATAACTAAAGCGGATTGCTTTTAATGATTGTTATTTTATAACGCTGATCTTTTTATTGTAAGTCATATTTCCTGACACCAAACGAAGCATGTAAAGTCCTGATTCCAGATCAGAAACATCAAGCATAGTTTTGTTTTGTGATGATGCCAATACAACTTGTTTAATTAACTGTCCGTTTAATCCTGTTAACTGAATTGTTGTTTCTGAATTAACTGAGTTTTCCAGTTCAATATTCAAAAATTTAGCAGCAGGGTTAGGTGAAATCATAACACCGGTAAAAGGATTGGTTTCTGCTATGCCAGTAGAAAGCGTAGTAAATGCTGTATCGCCATAGAAATTACCAATCCAGGTATCTGCTTTATAGCGAACGCTGTAGTATGAATTAGGCTGTAGACCGGTAGCATTGTAAGTATAATTAATCAATGAACCTGTAACGTCATGATAAACGAATGGAGTATGCTTATGACTAACACCAGGTCCGTCAATTTCCGATTTAAGTTTAATAGGCACCGGGAAACCCTGAGCCGTACCGTTTAAAGTAGCTGTTGTAGTAGTAACACTGGTTGCCGGTAATGCCTGAAAAGTAGTATATGGATTACCCATGTAGAAAGCGCGTATATCAGAGTAAATAGTATCCGTTGCACTGGCCGCCTTTACATGGTAAAAGTAAAGTGAACCTGGTACAAAACCATTCGGGAAACCACGGAAATAATGAGTATTAGAATCAGAAACTGTTGTCTGGTCGCTGGCTACAACAGTATCCATAGTAGCCGGGCTCAATCCGAATTCGAATGATAATGCTACTGTATTATGGAAGCCGCTTAATCTGCCATGTAATTCGGCATAACTTCCGCCATATACATCAGCTCCAGTGTTATCAAACTGGAAAGGAACAGTATCTGAATAAAAATGCATGGTAGCGCCTGTTGTGCTTCCCTGATTAGTTGTTGCTTTAACACGGTAATAATAAGTAGTAGCAGGTGAAAGTGAATTTACGGTAGCCCAAACCACTTTTAAATTATTACCTCCCAATGGTTGTGTAGGGGTAGTAGTTTGCGTTGCAAATGTGGAATCTGTAGAATAAACGAATTTATAAACGCCAGTATCACCCATAGCGTTAACAGCGCCATAAAAATTGAAATTATATCCTGTAAGTGGATCCCGACCCATGGTGTAAGCTTGGGGTGCAGTACCTGTTTGTTGTGAAGCATATCCAAAGCGTAAGGCATCTAAGTGTAACGTTGAGCCAACACGTCCTTTAATCGGATTACCACCTCCGCTGTGAGTAGTTGATTCAAACCGTAATTTCAAGGTATCGCATGCACTAACATGGTCAGTATAATATGAAGTTAATGGAGCGGCTACATTCACCCATTGCCCGTTGGTAGAGGTCAGATAACTACCCACTTGCAAAAGATACGTGTTGCCTCCGTTTGCTTTATGCAACTGAAGAGAAACCTGAGCGGTGTCGTTGCCAACAGGCTCGTATTTGTACGAAAAGAATAAGGTATCCGGTTTTGATGTAAAGGGAGTTCCGAAGAAATCAGGACCACCCCCGGCAAAAACTCCGGAGCCTATAGCTAATATTCCGGGAACTGTATCGCTTGCTAAAGCAACATATTTCGAAGTGAGGACAATAGATGAGTTGCCTTCTACTTTATCAACACTATCTTTAACCGATAAGCCTGTGCCGGCAATTGGAGCGATCAGATCTTCCAGGGTAGTCCAGCTTGTTGGCGTAGATATAGAAGTCCAGGTTTCTAAACCTCCGTTTGGAACTGCTTGTTGCGCATTTACGCTAAAAAAAGCAATTGTGAAAATTACTGCTAACGTCAAAGTTTGTTTCATTTTTAATGATTTAAGGTGATTTAAAAAAGCGTAAATAGGGAAAAATATTTTATTAGTCAAGTTCGGATAGAACTAATTCGAGTAATAGAATAAGATAAAGCAGGGTTAATACTACTGAAAAACTAATAGCTAAACGGGAAAAAGCGAAGATTAATGCAGCGTTATCCAGTTTTCAATAGTGCCATGATAAAAGAACTGACTGCCATTGCAGGGTAAAAGCGGATCGGCATCGCGGGCGGCCTGCGAAATAATAAGGGTGTCGCGCGTCATTACACCACGGCTCATATAACAGGCAAATAATTTATCGGTCATTAAATCGAAATACGAAACCCTTCGCCATGCCCCATTAGGTTCGTTTACCTGAATAGCGATATCGGAAGTGGTTTGTGGTCCGGTGTGTGTGCCTAATTGCTGACCCGATACTACCACATCGCCCGGGTTAAGCGGGGTGCTTAAATTGACATGGAAAATGATGACAGAAAAAGCAGGCATACCTGTTGGTGTTATCCAAACCTGATTGCCACCAATACCTTCGGGAGTTGAGCCGGTTACGGTTCCGTTTACGGGTGAAAATATTTTTACCTGCGACCAATCCACATCGTACCGGGGACGGAAATAATGTTTCATGCTTCTGCACGATTCATAAAAATCAGAATAATCGTGACCAACGCCCGACCGGTACCTCGAAATGCTGTCAATCTTATCTAATTCGATATAATTCTTGAGAATGAATTTTGGCAGGCCGTAAAGGGCAGTGTTGTAAAAAGGATCACCGGCATGAGGATGATTGAGGGTATAAGGAACTGTATCGGCAAAGTCCATGCGGCAGGCATTGGCCATACTTGCCCCTGGCATTATTACAAAAGTGTTCCCAATATATACGGTATCGCCCACGGGTGAAACAGAGGAGGTAACATTCTGAGCGTACGAATAACCACTGTTAGCAGCGTAGAGGGCATAGGGTACACTCAACAGTTCCGAAGTGCCCATTAACAGGTA
>CAIYOV010000516.1 GCA_903927935.1 uncultured Bacteroidota bacterium
GAACAAAATTGGGGTTGGTGGATAAATTAAGTTTCAACCGCAGAAGCATGAATGACGTTTCGAAAGATTTAGCGGGCAACACCTTTGAAGCACTGGTGGGAGCCGTATATCTGGATGCAGGATTTGATGCTACTAAAAAATTTATTCTGAGAAGGGTCTTAAAAAACCTGATTGATGTGGAAACATTGGAGCAAACCAACACTGATTATAAGAGCCAGATTTTTCATTATATACAACGTGAAGGCAAGAGTATTGACTTTAAAGTGGCCGAAGAGAAGAGTAAAAACCGCAGAGCGTATTTCGTTATTGAGTTAGAGATAAGCGGTAAAATAATTTCGCGTGGTGAGGGATTCAATAAAAAAGTGGCAGAACAAAATGCTGCGATGAACGCACTGAAAATATTGGGAGTAGACGCAACTGCTGAAAGCAATTAATAACCAATGCTACTTGCTCTCAGCTTTATCGTCTTTAAACAAATCTTTCTCGTCTACCACTTTCACGGCATCGCCATCCTTCAGAGTTTTAGAAATTAATTTGAACGGAGCCTTAACAATAGACTCACCCTCATTTAAACCAGATGTAATTTCAATGTAACTAGCATCTTGTATTCCGGTAGATACCGGCTTGGCTTTTACTTTCCCATTTTCAACTACAAACACAATTTCTTTTACTTCCTTTTTATCAGTTGCCTGTGTTCGTGTTGCTTTGGCGGTTTTAGCGTAATCTACATCTTTTTCTCTCAGATCTTTTTCCTCTCTCGTTGTAACGGATTGAATAGGTACTGTCAATACGTTTTCTTTCGCCTCAGTTTTAATATCTACCGTAGCACTCATTCCGGGGCGGAATGGAAATAATTTACCAAGCTCTGGTTTAATTAAATCGGCATACGACTCTTTCAGCAATTTAATTTTTACGGTAAAGTTGGTTGCCTGTGAAGTGCTAATAACTGATTGAGTTGAACTGGTTGAGGAATAAGAAACCTGTGTTACAATGCCTTTGAATTTTTTCTTTACATAAGCATCTACTTCAATTTCGGCTGTGTCACCCATCGAAATGCGGAGCACATCGTTTTCGTTTACATCTACTTCTGCCTGCATGTTATTTAAATCGGCAATGCGGATAATTTCCGTTCCTGCCATTTGCGCAGTTCCTACTACGCGTTCACCTAGCTTTACATTTACCAACGAGACGATGCCGTTGATGGGAGCGTAAATGGTTGTTTTTTTCAAATTGTCATTGGCTTGTTTCAACTGAGCTTCAGCACTGGATACACTGAAGGAAGCAGCGTTTACCTGTTCCTGTGCTGTTTCGTAATTTGCATTCGCTTGATCGTATTGAAGTTTTACAGCCTCAAATTCGGCATCTGAAATCACTTTATCGTTATGCAACTGATTGTTGCGGTCAAAATTTCTTTTTGCCTGTTCGAACGAGGCTTTTGCCTGAATGGAGTTTGCTTTTGCGCTTGAAAGATTCGCCTTTAACTGGTTTACACTCGCAGTAGCTTGAGTAACGATGGCTTCATAAATAGCAGGGTTAATAACGGCCATCAACCTTCCCTTTTTTACCGAATCGCCCTCATGCACATTCAATTCAATAACTTCACCGGACACTTCAGAACTCAGTTTTATCTCCGTTTGCGGATTTATTTTTCCACTGGCAGTAACCGTTTCAACGAGCGACCGCTTGGCAGATTTTTCAACCGCCAACTCAAGCACATCACCTTTGCCAATCCATCCTTTTTTCTTTCCAACAACAGCAACTATCATCAGAACTGCAAGTGCAACCCCTAACGTGATTATAACTTTATTGTTTTTCATATTCCTTTTTATTCCTAATTAACTATTCGCTTAGTTTGAGAGCTTTGCCCTGGTAAAAATCCAACACCTTTAAGCGAAATACGTAAGTGTATTTTGCTTTTATCATTTCCGATTCGGCTGTAGCAAGGCTGTTTTTTGCCTGCTGAAATTCGTAAGTGCCGAGCATTCCTGCATTGTATCTTTTCTCAAATGCGTTGTAAGATTTGTCTGCCGCTTCCATACTCTTTTTATTGGCTAAATAGCTTTGCACTGCCGCTTTCGCATTGGTATATGCCTGCTCAACATCTGAGCGCAATTGATTTTTTGAACTTTCTAATTGCAACTCACGAATCTGCACTTGAAGTTTTGCATTTTGAATATTGGTAACACGCTGCCATTTATTGAACAGTGGAACATTTAAGCTAATTCCAACGACTTTTCTGAAATTATCGCGTAAGCTTTCTGTAAATGGTTTTGCGCCCAAATCATTTTGCCTGGGAAAAGAAAGAGGGGTACCACCAATAGTAATTGTGTCGTAAGTCACTGAATATTTTCTGTCCTGACTGAAATAGCCGGAACTAATATTCCCAAAAACAGTAATAGTTGGACTTAATGCACCGATAGACATTTTTCTGGATGCATTTGCACTTTTCATTCGCGCTTCTGCGCTCATAATACTCGGTTGCGTGCTAAGTGCTGTTTGATAAATTGATTGCGAAGATAGCGCAGCTACATTTTCTACATCTTCAAACTTTACTTCGGGATTTTCTATTTCAAATTTTTCATCACTAATCTGCAGCAACTGACGAAGTGACAGCATACCAAGATCAACTGCATTTTGTGCCGCTACCACATTGGCTTCATCGCGTGCCAATTGCGATTCTACCTCATATCCCGAAGTTTCTGGCAAAGACCCGGCTTTAATTTTTGAAATGATAGTAGAAAGCTGTGTTCCTGTTAATACTTTTTGCTTTTCAGTAACTTTAAGAATTTCTTTATTTAAAAGAATTTGCAAATAGGAAGAAGCAATTGATAACGCAATGTTGCGCTTGGCATTTTCATAATCGAATTTAGACGCAAGCAAGTCATACTTGGTTCTTTCAATATTGAACATTTGCTGCAAACCGGTAAAAATGGGCAATGTTCCTTGCAAAGAAGTTTGCACTGACTGAGAATTTCCCAATGCGTAACTATACGTTTGTGGGTTAAATCCATTGCCGAAGTTGTTGCTGAAATTCAAATTTCCATCAATGGTAGGAAGCAAATTCAGTTTACTTTGTTGATTATCATTAGCTGAAACCTTTGAAGTAATCGCTGCCTGACGAATTTGAATATTGTTCTTAAAAGCGTAGTCAATACACTTTTCTAATGTCCATTTTTCATTGGTTTGTGAAAACAAAAACGAAGCAGGGAAAAACAAAACTAAAACAACCGAAATGCGCAAAATTTTCACGTTTCAAAATTTGAGTGCGCTAAAGTAAACGATTTGATGAAATGAAAATTTTACTTCCAGCCAAAGTGCTGTTCAATGCGTTTTTTCTGCCGAACATGATGCCGGCAGTGAATGTTACATAAGGTAATCCATTCAGATGTATTAAGCCATCCCAGAAAAGGATGTTTAATTTTCAATTCAGGATCGCTTTGCGGAATACGATGAATGTAATCACTTGCCATTTTCTTAATCTCTTCTAATTTGCCAATCAGTTGCTCTTTCGTTTCCGGTTGTTTGGGAACCACCGAAACCTGTTTAGGCATTTCATATCTAACAGGTGGCATCATTTTGAAAGTGAAAATGAGATGTGCACCAAATTTTTTGCTTTTCCCTTTTTCAGTTCCTTCTTTACTCAGACATTTTTTGGCATTCTTAAAAAAGAATCCTTTCGCACTCATCCATAAATGAATGCCCACCTGCCCCATGCTCCATTCATTTTCCGAAGGCTTCATTACAATGTTGTCGAAGTCGTATCCTTTGAATTCCTCAATCCAATAGTCAATGGCTTCGTGTGTTTGCTTTTCTAATTTTTCAAGATTCATTGAAGGGGTTTGATTTTACTTCCATTTATTTTCTACGCCAATTGTTTTGTGCGCTTCGTCAACTTTCTGATTAATCTGACCTGTGATGATGTGAAAGAACATCACAAAATCGGAACCCAAACTGTAGAAAGGATATTTGAAAGTAGCTGGTCGGTTTTTCTCTAAAATAAAATGACCGAACCAGGCAAAGCCATAACCGCAAAGAGGCATCAAAACAAACAGTCTCCAATCAGCCCGGAGAATTCCGAAAATAAAACAAGCAATGACCAACGAAGTTCCTAGAAAATGCATAGTGCGATTTACCGGGCGAGCATGTTCAGTTAGGTAATAGGGGTAAAAATCCCAAAACGTAGTGTATGTCTTTTCTGTATCCATGAAATTTGCTTTTTGCTAATATAGGCAAGCGGATAAACCAATTATGGTTTCTTTTCAAGAGATTTTTTAATCGCCTCTTTCAAGGCAGTAGCAGATGACGGAGTTACACCTTCTTCTTTTGCCCGAATGATGGCGTAATCGCAAGCACGCTCCGCTTCTTTATAAATGTTTTGTTTATAAAGGAGGTACGCGTAGGTAAGATTGTAAGTGTATTTATTATCGGTGTTTACACATGTGTAAGCCCACTTTGTTGCTTTCTGAAGTTGTGCATCATCATTCACATTTAAAAAGTAAGTCCACGCAATATCATTCAGTGCAGCAACGTTTTTTGAAACATATTTTTTTACATACAGCGAGGCATTCTTATCATAGTTCACCCAATCATTCATGTGCGTGTAGTAATCCATCGAAAGTTTTAATGTTTGCTCTGCATGGTCAGCGGCTTTGTTTGCTTTTAACAAATCCATGGCGCTTTGAAATAAATTCTTGTCATCTGCACGCGGGGCTTCGCTTACTGCTTTTGCCGCAATCTGATTTATTTTTTTGTTGAATGCTTCAGCACCCACCAGATTCATGTAGTAATCTTTGTTCTTTACTAAATAGCTCAGCCCCGGAGATTTTAAATCTTTCGTTAGGTTGAAAATTGTGCGGGTATGTTTGGGGTCGATGAGTTCGTTTGATGAAAGTTTGGTGAGATACTCAGCGAAAACTGTTTCATATTTTTCATCTGAAGCATTCAATGTATTTACGTAATCGTTCAGAAAATCCGCATCACGTTTTCCATCGGCATACAATTTTTTCATACCGGTTAAAATTCCCGGAGTTGGGTCAACTGCTTTTTTCCCGTTCTGAATTAAACCGGTCGGGTCAAGACCGCCTACAATTTTGTGTTTCACATTTCCATCGCCATCTAACCAAAGCAAAGTTGGGTAAGCGCGAATTTGATATTTGCCGGAAATATCAACTCCTTCCCCTTTTTCCATATCAAATTTTGTATTCACAAAAGTTGAATTGAAAAATTCTCCCACTGCAGAATCAGGAAAGACAGTTGCCGCTAAACGTTTACAGGGTCCGCACCACGAGGTATAGCAATCCATGAACACCAGTTTATTCTGTGCTTTTGCCATATCCAGAATTTCTTTAAATGACTTGTCATGGATAAAATCAATGCCTTGAGGAAAAGCAACAGCAGGCAGTAGGCAGTTAGCAATAAAAAATGTGAGCAGGATTTTTTTCATAGTTTAAAGATAAGCCAAACGGGTTATAGATTTTTCCAAATGTTATTGAGTTCTAAATGAATTTCTTTACCGTAAAAAATGTTCGTGGTTCTTGCAAATGACACCGTAAAATCAGAAACGTAAAAAATATCCGTTCCTGTTTTTTTCTGTGCGCTTAAGCCTTCTTTCTCCAAAATCAATTTCAGTTTTTGCGCTACCACTTCTGCCGAATCAAAAATTTTCACTTTGTGTTTATAGAAATTCGAAATCTCATTTTTTATCAGGGGGTAATGTGTGCATGCTAGAACCAAGGCATCAATTCCGTTCAGTGCGTCATCTGATAGGTAATTTTCGATTACTGCATGGCTAATATTGTTGTTGTAAAACTTTTCTTCAATCATAGAGGCAAGAAGAGGTGTGGCGAGTTCAGTATATTGCAACGAAGGTTTTCTTCTTGAAAACTTCTCGCGATACACGCCCGATGCAATCGTTGTTTTTGTAGCAATTACTCCCACTTTATTAATCGAACCGTCTGCGATTACCGCTTCAATCATCGGGTCAATTACATTTATTACAGGGGCTATTCCTTTGTAGGTATCACGCAACACTTCATAAGCTGCTGCCGATGCTGTGTTACAGGCAATAACTACAGCTTTGCATTTTTTCTTGTGCAACAAAAAATCGGTGATAGTTGTTGCATAGGAGCGAATCAGTTCTTTCGATTTATCGCCATATGGAACGTGAGCCGTATCGCCAAAATAAATAATTTGTTCTTCCGGTAATAGTTTAGAAACAGCATTGGCGACCGTTAAGCCGCCAATACCTGAATCAAAAATTCCAATCGGTTGTTGGTAACCGGAGTTCATATTTTTTACTTACTTCCTGTCTTAGGAGCAGTTCCGTTAGTTGCAGGAGAAGTTTGAGGTACGGCAGTTACACCGAGGTTCTTCATTACTAAACTGGTCACATCATTTTGTCCTTCCGGGTAATAAGCAACTCCGCCCTGAACAATATCCAAAACGTATGAATAACCATTTGCTACTGCGACTTCTTTAACTGCTTTCAAATATTTTTCATTAATAGGTTTCAGTTTTTCCTGCTGAAGTTTTTGCAAATCATCATTCACCTTACCTTCGAAATCCTGAATTCGTTTTTGTAAATCCTGTAATTCCTGAATTTTAGATTCGAGGATTGGATCAGGTGTAGATTTGTCCTGACTTAAAGCCTGTAAATCTTTTTGTTTCTTATCATAGTCAGCATACATTCCTTCGAGAGCTTTGCTGTAAGATTCTTTTTGCTTTTGTATGTCGGCACTCATTTGCTTAAACTCGGGCATTGCCTGTAACACGTCAATTGAATTGATGTGACCAAGTTTCTGTTGAGCGTTCACCGTTCCTGCAAATGCAAACACTGCTGCGATAATTACTAATACTGTTTTCTTCATTTTTATTTGGTTTTATAATGTTGACTAATTGATTCCCATTTTCTTTTTTACAAGGTCGGTAACATCCCCGGTGTTTTCAGGATGATATGCAATACTACCTGTTGCAATGTCGAAAATGTAAGAGTATCCGTTTTCCTTTGCTACTGCCTGAACAACTTTCAGATATTTATCATTCAGAGGTTTCATCAGTTTCATTTGCAACTTTTCTACTTCGCCCTGAGCTGAACCTTCGAAGCCTGAAATTGTCTGTTGTAAACTATCTATCTCTTTTAACCGTTCCTCCCGCACAGCTTCCATCATGCTTATGCCGTAATCGTTTACCTCTTTGGTTTTGCGCTGATAGTCTTCATACATTTTCTGCAACTGATAAGCGTATTGCTTTTTCTTGCCTTCAATAGTTGTATTCATCTGTTTGTATTCGGGCATAGCATCCAGAATATCGCTTGAATTAATGTGCCCATATTTTTGCTGAGCAAATCCTTTTTCGCAAAAAACAAAGAACAATACAATAAGCAGTAAACAACTTTTTTTCACGAGGCGCAAATATAATTTTTCAGGTGTAATTGTTAATTGCCCCCAGGCTTAACGGTAATGCCCAAAGCAGAAAGAATATCATCGCTCTTATTGTAGCGGTCTCCTGCATACAACATAGTAGGTCCGCTGCTACGGTCAAAAATAAAGTCCAATCCTTTTGCAATAGCGTACTTCTGCACTTCGTTGTAGATTTTATCCTGAATAGGCTTTACCAGTTCCTGACGTTTTTTGAAAAGTTCTCCGCTTGGCCCAAACTTAGCTTTCTGAAATTCCTTTACTTCTTTTTCTTTCGTTTCAATCTCTTTTATTTTTTGCTGTTTCATTGGCTCAGTCATCAGTACCTGTTCTGCCTGAAACTGTTTGTACATATCATCCACTCCTTTCATTTTGCTTTCCACCTCTTTTTGCCACCCATCAGCAATC
The DNA here is from genome assembly GCA_903927935.1 of uncultured Bacteroidota bacterium. GTDB lineage: Bacteria > Bacteroidota > Bacteroidia > Chitinophagales > LD1 > Bog-950. Next base: position 7,824 of record CAIYOV010000516.1, read on the forward strand.
TTATCAAGTTGCTTTTGTGCTTCTGTGTAAGTAGGCATTTTGCCGAGGATGTAGTCCATATCAACAAATGCAAATTTTTGTGCGTAGGTAGTTGTAGTTAAAAAAAGAACTGCAACTGCAGTGATTATCTTCTTCATAATTTTAGTTTTTTGTGTTTAAGACCAATTATGTTGCCAAAGCAAATTTATCTTTTCGATTTTTCACAATTGTTGTCAAACATCAATCCGGTTCTCTTCCTAAGATAATTCTGAACTTGCCGTATTTAGAGAAAATATTGTTCCCGCTTACAGGACCATATCTTGCTTTATCTACACCAAAACCGTAATCGAAACCAAGCAAACCAAACATAGGCAGAAACACTCGAACACCGGCTCCTACGGATTTATACAAATCGTAAGGCTTGTATTCGCGGATGCTATGCCAGTAATTTCCTGCATCAGCAAATATCAAAGCATAAATAGTGGCAGATTGATTCAATGAAATCGGATAACGCAATTCCATCGAGAATTTATTCATAATTGGACTTCCTCCGCTGCCCGGTTCAAATACATCATAACCACGCATTGAAACAATATCCCGACCGAGTTGTGTGCCAGCATTTAAATTGCTTAGACCATCGCCACCAAACTCAACACGCTCAAATGGAGAATAGCCCACGCGCTTATTATACATCCCCAGGTAAGCCAGATTTGCAGATGCTTTGAACACTAAATTTTTTACGATTGGCGTGTACCACTCAAACAATATTTTCCATTTATGAAACTCTACAAATTTATAACGCTCTGCATCTGACAAGCCAGGATCGTCATAATTCAAATCTTTTCGTGAATTAAACATGAGTGAGTAAGGTAAGGTGAATTTTCCCTGCACCATAAAATAAATTCCGCGGTTGTAATAAGTAGGCGCAGCTAATTCACGCGAGTCGCGAGAGAGGGTTAACTGTAAATTGAGATTGGTTGCTTTCCCATTTTGGAAAATGAAATAGGTGGCATAATTTTTAAGAATATAATGCTGAAATTCCAAACCAATTTCTGCTGTAAAGAAATCATCGGGCCACTTTAAGCGGGTTCCTAATCCAAGGTAAACACTGGTGGAGTAATAACTACCAGTAATTTTAGTGTAGTCTAATGGGTTAAACGTATTGGCACGTAAACGGTTAAAGGCAAAATTGAGTGATTGTGGTTTTTTCCCTCCCAGCCATGGCTCGGTAAAAGAAACACTGTATGACTGAAACGCACGACCGTTTGAGTTGGCGCGAATGCCTAACCGTTGGCCGTCACCTGATGGCAGTGGCGTCCATGATTTTTTGTCGGCAATATTTCGCAACGAGAAATTGGTAAAGTTTACCCCAAGTGTTCCGAATAAACCTCCAGTCCGGTTAACTGTGGAAGTTCCTCCATAGCCAGCAGAAAGTTCTAACTGGTCGGAAGGTTTTTCTACTACGCGGTACTCAATATCCACTGTTCCGTTTTCAGGATTCGGAATAGGAACTACATCTAATTGCTGCGGGTCGAAATAACCAAGGTTTACGATTTCGCGTTGTGAGCGTATCAAATCAGTGCGGCTGAATTTATTTCCCGGAAGTGTGCGCAACTCTCTGCGGATTACTTTCTCATTGGTTTTAGTGTTCCCTAAAATTCTAACCTCTCGAATAGTAGCTTGCTGACCTTCGTTGATGCGAAGTTCAAGGTCAATAGAATCTCCCTCCACTTTTACCTCCATTGGTGTTACGCTGAAGAAAAGGTAGCCATCATCCATGTATAGCGAACTTAAATCGCCACCATTCGGGTTCATGAAAATTCTTTCGTCAAGAATTTTCTGGTTGTAAACTTCTCCTCTTTTAATGCTTACAATTTTAGCGAGCACCGAATCAGGATATTTAGTGTTACCGTTGAAATAAATATTGCGGAAATAATATTTTTTGCCTTCATCTACGCGGATATCAATTTTCAGATTCTTTTCATCAGTCATGTAAACACTGTCCGAAACAATTTTTGCATCGCGGAAACCCTGGCTGTTGTAGTAGTCAACTATTTTTTTCTTGTCATCTTCATAATCATCTTTTTTAAACTTCGATGCTTTAAAGAAGTTAAGGTTGATGTGCCGCTCGGCATAATCTTTTGCACGCATCACCGACAGGTTTCCTAAAATCTGATACCACTTGATTGTAATAGAATCACGCGCAAAGTTTTTCTTGAATTGGAACAAACCATCGAGATCGAATTTTATTTTCTCGCGGGTCTCTTTCATCTGGCGTTTCAGCTTTGCTTCCGGCACCTCATGATTGCCGGTAATGTTTACCTGCTCAATTTTTACTTTGCTGCCCTTATCAATAATTACCCGCACGAGAACACTGTTTGCGAGCAGCGAATCTCTCTCTTCTACCACATAAACTTTTGCGGAAAGAAAGCCCTTGTCTATGTAATAATTCTTTACTGTATTAATGGTCATGCTCCGCATGTTTTCGGTAAAGATGCTACCGGCACGCAGGTCAATTTTTTTGCGGAGCTCATCGGCATCGCTGGTTTTAATGCCTTTAATAGTGTAGCGCGAAATACGCGGACGCTCTTCTACATGAATAACGAGATAAATTTTTCCGTTCAAAATGTCGCTGGCTTCGATAGAAACATTGGTAAACAACTTTTGTTTCCAAAGCGCCTTAATGGCTTTAGGAATCTGCTCGCCCGGAATTTTCACCTTATCGCCTTTGGCTAAACCCGAAAGTGTAACCAGAATATGCGGGTCAAGAAACTTGGCGCCTTCTACTTTTACATCGCCAATTTCGTATTCGGCACTTTTTGAATAGTCGAATGCAGAGGGTTCCTGTGCAAACAGAACAGACGAAATAAAGAGAGCAGAAAGGAGAAGAATTTGTTTCAGAAATAATTTCATTTAGTAGTTATCTGCTCGCTTGTTTTACCGAACCTGCGTTCGCGGTTTTGAAAATCGAGTATCGCTTTATACAATTCTTCTTTATTGAATTCGGGCCAAAACTTTTCGGTAAAATAAAACTCGGCATACGCCAACTGCCACAACAAAAAATTACTCACGCGCTTTTCGCCACTGGTTCTTATCAGCAACTCCGGGTCTGGCCGGCCTGCGGTGTACAAATTATCGCTGATGAGTTGCTCGTTAATATCGTGCAGCGAAACTTCTCCGTTTTGCACTTTCAGCGCAATTTGTTTTACCGCTCTCAATATTTCGTTTTTTCCTCCGTAACTTAGTGCCAAAATCAATTCCATTCTTTTTCCGCCAGCAGTTTTTTCAATTGCTTCTCTTAATTCTTTTGCCACGCTTTTGGGTAGTGCATCAATATCGCCAATGGCACCGAGGCGAATATCATTTTTCAAAAGAGTTTTCAGCTCTCCGTTAATCGTTTTTAACAGCAGGGTCATCAGGGCAGATACTTCTAACTGCGGACGGTTCCAGTTTTCGGCACTAAAAGCATACATGGTTAAGTACTGAATGCCCAACTCGGCACAAGCTTCGGAAGTTTCGCGAACCGCATTTATACCGTTGGAGTGACCGAAAATTCGGTTTTTGCCCTGTTCTTTTGCCCAACGCCCATTGCCGTCCATAATTACGGCAATGTGTTTAGGTAAACGGGTTAAATCTATTTTCTCTTTTAAGCTCACTTGCGAACGATTAAACGTTGTTTTCAGAATTTATTTTTCTGCCTCACTTTTAAAGTGGGGGCGAAGATATTAAAATAGGGGAGAGGGCAATGTGCTGTGTGGCAGCACCTTTTTAGCGTAACTTTTTTGCAGGAATTTTTTAAGTGCTTGCCAATACAAGGCAATATAAAGCGCGTACAGCTTTTGCAGGAACAGCATAAATCTGTCTTGGCACCCCGCTATAACAGCGCGTAGCATTGCCATGGATTCTTCAACACCGTAATGTCTAGACACTAACAACAGGCGCCTGCCCGGCACGAAGAAACCGATTTCATAACCGCCCCCGATGGGGGGTAAAAAACAAAAAAACATGAAACGGATTCTAATCGTATGCCTGTTAGGCATGGGCTTGCTGTTGCCCTACAACAAAATAACAGCAAAGGAGTTTTCGGAAAAGGAAATTTCGAAACGGATTGTAGATATAATGCTGGAAGGCAATGTGCTTATTGCTTCATCCGATGCATCAACAGGCACTATTAACGAAGTAAAAATTTACAACAGCAGCAAACAAAAGGTGGTAGACCAAACCTGTTATGGGGGTTATGTCTGCGATGTAGATGTAAGCGGGTTACCAAGTGGCTTTTATACAGCCCAGGTATTTACTACTATGACTGTTTACTCTGAAAATTTTGCCAAGTAAAAGTTGCCTGCAATAAAGATTAAACCCGTACGCGTTGCGTACGGGTTTTGCTTTTTTGTTCAAAGGATTGTAACAACCATTGCTTACCGGCAAAATAGTCTAACCCCTGCAAGGCATAAAAATGTCTGCTTAAAATTTTGGAATCTATGGACTTAACCAATTTGAAAGCATAATCAATAAATGAGGTAAATACACCGGAGAGATGTTGTAAATTTTCGCTGTTTCGGTCTATAAATTTTTCGAACGATTCTAACTGATGGAGCAATGTGCCGGTATCACTTGAATTATCTTCATATAAACACATCCACTGCCAGCGTCTGATAATGCAATTAAAAATTACTTCATCTTTTGCCTGCGCCTGCAATAAGTGCCGGGTAGCTTTTTTGTAATCTTTTACAACATAATAGTAAAGCCCCTGTGCAAAAGAAAAGAATGAATCATGTTGTAGAGCCGGTAAATGTGGAGCATATTTTTTTATGGCTTGCTCAATCCACCTTGGGCTTTTATTGTTGAGCGTAGCTATGCTGATAAAGTTTCGAAAAGTAATAGGTTCCAGTTTGCCCTTATCCAGCAAAAAATCATATTTCATTCTCCATTCAATCCACCACAGGTATTCATCACCGGCTTCTTCATAACCTTTGTTGTACCAATTAAGCAGATTGTTTACTGCGTAACCTATAGCTTCACGCATGGTTTGCGAAGGTGCACCTTGATTTTGGTTTACCAGCTTTTTAATAAGGGCATAATACAACTTTACATCTTCGTAAGTATCTGATGCTAATAACCGGTACACATTCACAAACAAATATATGTACGGGTATTTTGGATTGGTGTATGGTTCAAGAGTTTTCAGCAAAGCAGATATTTGCTGCTCCTGCTGTTGTGTACCGGTGCCAAAAAATTGTTTACGGTTAATGGCTTCGCACAGATAGCGCAGTTTTTTGAGTGCATAGCCTTCATCAAGTGTTTTAATTACCGGCATTATATCGTTCTGCATCGTTCGGTTAAGCTTGGCATTAAAACCATTGAGCGAAAGTTCAGTGAGAGCATGACGTTCGAAAAAAGTATCGAAATTTTGCTCAGGACATTGGTCTAATTGCCGCATCTGCTTTTTAAATCCCTTGTCAAATTCATCGGGTAGTTCGGCTTGTTTAAATGCTGCCAGCGTATGGCGGGTAACTTCGCTTTTGCTTTGCTGCCAATGCTCAACAGCCATAAAATTTTCAATAGCGCGCAACAGGCGCACGCCCGCTGTTTCCTGTTGTTTAATTGTATGCAGTTTAGCACTATATGCCGCCAGTTTTTTGGCGGTTATTTTAGTGGGTTCAAACTGCGGGTGCAGCGGCTCTAAAAAATTAAACAATGCTATGGGTGCCGAGTTAACGCCAAAATAGGGTGAGTTAATGTATTTTTTAAGCCGCTTTAACTGTTGCGCCTTAAGCACCTTAAGTACCTTTACTAACTTGGTAAACTGCATTGCCCGGGGTTATTTATTTTGACAATAACTGAATAAGCGAATATAAAAAACTCTGTTTTCTGCAGGAATTGCCGCAGGGCACGGTGGCACTAAAAATTACATTTTTCATTGGCAAGCTAAAATTTCCGTGCTTTCCAAATGTAGCAAAGTTTGCGGCTTATTATGCAGGAACAGCAAAAATCTGTCTTTGCGCGCCTATCCGCGCTGCTGTAACGTTGCGCCCGAAAAGAAAGTGGCCAATGCTTACAGCTAAGACGATTTACTTTCAAGCCCAATTAATTTACCGCGCTGTAGAATCATTACTGCACGCAGTAAAACTATTTTTCCATCCGGCAAATTCATTCTACCACGCGCCCGGGCCATTTTACAGCACGGTAAAACCATTTAACTGCGCTGCCCGAACATTCTACCGCCTGGTAAAATCATTCTTCCACGCATCCCGTATAGCGGTATGCCCGGTAAAATCATTCTTCCAAGCTGCCGGACCATTCTTCCATGCTACCCGGCCACTTTTCCGCACGGTAAAACCATTCTTCAGCGTGGCCGGATATGCTACCGCATGGAAAAATCGTTCTACCGCGCTGCCCGAACATCCGGCAACAGCACTTTTTGTTCTAAAACAATCAAAAACTCATTTTTTAACCGCTTTTCGGCATCATCTGCTAAGCCCGAAGGGCATAAACCAACAATTACTATGGCAGTAGAAAAATCAGACGAAGCATATGGGCTTCAAATGCAAAAAGTTTGTTCAAAAATCGGCACTTACGCTACAGCGCTTGGCGTTACACCTGCCGAAATTACAGCGCTGAATAACGACAAAGATCTTTTTGTTTGGTCGTTTGAAGTGCAAAGCGTAGTGCAGGACTATGCTCAAAACATTACGGCTTTTAAAAACCTGGTGCGCCACGGCAACGGCACCGAGGTAATTACTGCGGCACCTGTGCCGCCAACTTTTCCGGCTACTCCGGCAATTATTGTAGCGGCTAACGTGCAGGACCGCTTTAGCAAACTGGTGCAGCGCATTAAAGGCAGCACTAATTACACCAAAAGCATAGGCGAAGATTTAGGCATTGAAGTAGCCCATACGCCATTCGACCCGCAACTGGGCAAACCTGTTTTTAAAACCACATACAGCAGTGGCGGCCACCCGCACCTTATCTGGAAAAAAGGAAAATTTCAGGGTGTAGAAATTTGGGTTGACCGTAACGATGGTAAAGGCTGGGTAAAATTAGAACGCGATTTCCACCCCGACTATACCGATAAAAGCCCGCTGCCGGCCACCGGCCAAACGGCAGTTTGGAGGTATAAAATGATATACCTCTACCAAGACGAAACCGTTGGCGAATGGAGCGATGATGCTACCATGACGGTGTATGGTAGTGTGTAAGTAGTAAGTAACCACAATGCCACCCACCTAGGGTGGCATTGTGGTTTTAATCAAAACAAAAAACCTGTAAACCACTAAAAAAACAACACACACGAAACCCCGCTTACCCGAGATAAGCTACGTTACAGGGCTCTCTCAAAAAGCTCTCTCCACATCAGAGCATTTTAAACCGCTTTATCTGCTGGCGGGATACAGTAGGTTATTTTAAATCAATAATTATGAAAACAAAAAATGTATTCAGGTCTGTTGCTATTATACTTTGTATTTTAGCAACAGTCAAAATCAATGCACAAATGGCACCAAATATTTTTTGGGAACAAAACTACAACTCCGGTGATGACTGGGCATTAGATGTAAAAAGATTAAGCAATGGAAATTATGTAAATGTGGGCTTTGCCTCAATCGGTGGTGTTACTTACCCAAGCATTCGGCTCTATTCTTCAACCGGTGCATTTATTGCCGAAAATCATCCCGGCACAACTAAAGGATACTTTTCTGAAGTTATACAAAACAATGCATTGCAAATTGTAACTATTGGTAAACAACAAATTTCGGGCATTGACCAATGTATAATGGCTAAATATGATGCCACTACTTTGGCTCAGATAGGCAGCACTTACGTTGTTCCCATTACCAGTTCTAATACAAATGCGGGAAAGTCTCTGATTGAATGTTTAAGTTGCAATCCTTTAAATCCTACTTACTATATCTGCGGTGCTACGAGTAATGACCTGTGGGTCACCACGAAAGGTTTTGTAGCAACGGTGGTTGATGTTAGTGGAACGTTAACTTATACCAGCGATTTTAAAATACCCCAAACCGGTAATTCAACGGCATATCATATTACCGCTGCACCGGCAAATCAATATAGTGCTACGGATGGTTTTGCTATTTGCGGTTACGTAACTAACTCAGCTACCCCGCCAACCAACGATGTATATGTTGCTCGTTTTAATAACAATGCAACCACGCCTAATTGGCAACTGATTGTTGATTCAAAAACGTTACCTGGGGCAAACTATACTAAAAAAGACAACAGTATAGGTCCGTGTCCACCGGCAATCCCCAGTAATAATGATTGGGCAGAATACATTACTTGCACTAACGGGGAGTTTGTTGTATCTGCTTTATTTAATAAAACAGAAATTTACGCTACCTGCAATGGTGATACATACAAAGATGCAGATGGTGTTCTAATCAAAATTACCGACTGCCTACTTTGTGTACCTACACCGACTACGGTAACGTATAATAACATTGCACACTTTAGCGGTTATGACTTTCAGTTTAAAACCAAAGTAGATGTAGATGGCAAATATGTATCTATAGGCACATCGCAAGATGCAGTTTGGACAGGCGGTGAAGAAAGAGCATATCTGATTAAATCAGACATGAGTAATACTATCTGGCGCAAATTTATTCGCTCTACCAATGGCAACACAGGGGTATGCGGTTTTGGTCTCGATTTTGCAGCTGATAATGGCTATATAGTTTGCGGCAATAACGAAGCTAATGGCGATGATGCCATAATGGATTTAATGAGCTGTGATTGTAATTCATCGGTCACCATACCCAATGAACCTATTACTACCGCTACATGGAATAGTTCGGCAGTAAAAAATGGCACCGTAACCGTTAGCGGTATTCTTACTATTAACAACACTGCTACAATTAGTTTTAAATTGCCTTGTGGTAAAATTTCGGGTTACGTTGTACTTGATAATCACGCTGTGTTAAAACCTGTGGACGGTTTTGAAAACTACTTTACAGGTGTAGCACCTAACGGGTATTTATTTAGCATGAGCAATTACTCGCGTATAGAAAAAGCACGGATAGGCGTAAATAACGGACGGGTTACCATTAATTCCAATGCTACTTTTAAAAATTGCGAAGTAGCTACTTACATGGGCCATGTTTATACTAACAATATTGCCGACACATACTTTACTACTGATATTGACTACCCGCTTTTTTTTAATGCGCCTATTGGCATTAGCTTAGTTGGTGGCACTACAACTGTAACCACCTGCCATTTTACCAATACAAAAACAGGCTTAGAGCCACGGGGTATAGTAAAAAATGGAGGAATTCAGCTAACAGTACAAAGTAGTACCTTCGATAAAATTGGCAAAGGCATTTATACTTCTGGTTCAAGCATGGATCGCATTAACAATAATCTTTTTACCAATATACCACAACCGGCTTGGGTTACCATTGGAGGTGGTGGTCTATTAATGGGGCAGAGCTTTGCGATACAAACGGTTGGTTCCTCGGCTGCGCATATTGAGGGCAACAATATTACTGGTACCGGAGCATCTTCCATGAATCCTATTTACGCTATTATACAAGATAATAGCACTACCAACGGCAATCTTGTTTTTAAAAACACTATGAGCAATACCTACACAGGGTTGCAGGTACAAGGAACAACAAATTCTAATTTAATTGTGAGTTGTAATAATTTTAACGGATATGCTTACTCTTTTACTAATGCTAAATATGCATGGTATGTAGCCAATGGCTCTTTTCGAAACCAAGGTACAGGATGCACTGCGGGTACCGGTTTTGGCTCACCCGCAGGCAATGAATGGAGTGCCGGTTGCACTTCGGGCAGTGCTGTAGACATTAAAGTTGCAGCAGTAGTTACCCCAAGTGTTTGGACATACACCGCTCACACCAAAGATATTTTGGGCACAGAGTTAACACAACCTAAATGCAGAACTTCAGCAAAAGTTTCATTAAATCCTTGTGGTTCTGGTTCAGTTGGCTATCAAAAAACAGCATCGTCTTGCAATGTACCTTTTGATAACTGCACCAATTGTCATTTAGCACCCGGCACACCGCCAATGGTGGGCAGCTTTAATTACTACCGCGATTTAAGCGATGCCAGCGAACAGTCGTGGTTAGCGAGTAACGGTGCCGATGCACAAGCACATGCCGATTTGGTTTCGGCTCGCGGCATGATGATGCAGGTAGAAAATGAATTAGTAGGCGATTATTTAAGCAACGGACAGGTTGTAGAAGCAGAGGCGGTTTTGGCAAGTAGTATTTTCCCTTACGCAAAACGCATGTTAACCGAACGCTATTTTTGGCAAGGTAAATACCAAAAAGTACGCGATGCGTTTCACAACAACGCTAATCAGCACCGCTCTTTAACCAATCAATACTATCAGGACAGCACATCTCAGGCAGCCGAGGCAGCCGAGCAAGCAGCTTATGAGCAATACATGGGCACTTTAATTAACGCAGCCGAACAAGGCAGAACTGCTAATCGTCTACTGCCTTATGAAGTAGATGAAATGCGTAATTTAGTTGTTACCAATACTGCTTACGGGGTACATGCCGAAAACGTAATCACCTTAAACACCGGTGAGCAATTTGAGCATGGGGTATTGTTACCCGATGATACTGCTGAACCTGAGCCAAGTTTTAAAACTACCGATATAATAGAACTCTCACCCGAAAACCCGGTAAAGGTTTACCCCGTACCGGCAAATAATGTGGTTAATTTTGATGTGTTAGTTACCGGAACTGCTGAAAGTAAATTACAAATTACCGATGTTGCCGGAAAACTGTTAGCGCTTTTACCGTTAAATATTGAATACAACAAAATAAATTTCTCTACTGAACAATTAGCTACCGGGGTTTATTTTTATGCTATAATAAATAACAAGAAAATAAGTAGTCAAGGCAAATTCTCCATTATTAAATAACTAAACAAAACCGGAAGTGCGAATGCGCTTCCGGTTTATTTTTATGCTTTCATTCCATAAAAAATATCTTGTTTTAATCTGCTTTGTTATAAGTTGTATTTCATCTATTGCACAAAATAACTATTACAATAAGCTCTATAATTTCGGTCATTGCGGTATTGAAGGTTACCATGATTATTTTATGGGTTCTATAACTACAAAAGATGGGTCAATTATCGGTATAGGACAAAGCGGTAGCTATGATTGTCCGGGAATGTCTGAACTGACAACAGTGTTGGTGAAAATTGATAAACATGGCGATACTATTTGGAAATATCAGCGGCTTAATTTTCCAACCGGCATTTCTGATTTTGAATATAAATCTTCTTTTATCCCATTTTTAAGGTCTAGAGTTAAAC
>CAIYOV010000517.1 GCA_903927935.1 uncultured Bacteroidota bacterium
CGAAAATTTGAAATCTGAAAAAGGGAAACGGGATTTGGTAGCGAATCGTCAAACTCCTCCTGATTTATATTAATGCCGATACCAACAACTGAAGATGAAATTCTGTTCCCGTTAATCGTATTCTCAATCAAAATTCCTCCAAGTTTTTTATCGTGCCAGTAGATATCGTTAGGCCATTTAATTTTTATTTCATCGGGCAATAAACTCTCGCAAAAATCTTTCACGGCTAAACTAATAGCCATGTTCAGGTAAAACTGTTTGTCGGCATCTAAAAAATCGGGATAGAGAATTATGCTAACTGTAAGATTCTTACCTGCTTCAGTTTTCCAGGCATTACCCATCTGTCCTCTGCCGGTGTATTGTTCGTGAGCATAAATAACCGTTCCTTCTACCGGCTTCCCTTTCGTCAGCAATTCCTTTGCATAATTATTGGTTGAATCAACCGAATCAAGCTCAATAATGTTTTTGCCGATGAAGAGTGTATTTGATTCGAATCCCATAATTAAAAATACGCAATTAGATTATTCGCGGGTAAAAAAGGTGTAATCTTCTTTCGAATTATTTGCTTCTTTCTATTATTAACATGTAATTTAAAACAGCCTTATTTAAACTGTTGCATATGAATGAAAGTTTTGGGATTGTTCTGACCACCTATATCGGTGATTTTTATCTGACCAAAGGTTTGCTTGCCAGTATTAAAAAATTTGCTCCGGAACTTCCCATTTGTATTATTCAGGATGGTGATTTCCCTCTTGATGATGTGCTGACCTGCTATAATATCACACATGTAATAAAAAAGGCTGATGTAAAGAACGATTTCTTACGAGATAATTGCATGGGTTCGCGTTGCTCTAACCTGATTGCATTTTTTGAAAGCCCTTTCGATAAGTTTCTTTATCTCGATTCAGATTTAGTGCTGTGGGGGAATATTCTCAAGCATATAAAACTTGACGACTTCGACTTTATTCATAATGAACCGCATGAGCCATATACCGAAAAAATTTACAAGGGTCAATATTTCGATTACGATAATCTTTTTGAACATACCGAATATTTTGATTGGAAAAAATGTCACTTTTTTAATTCGGGAGTGGTTATTTCTAAAAGAAACATTTTTGATTTTGACGAATTCAAAGAAATTATTCAGCTATGGAAACACAATAAAAAGCTACTGCCCACCGATCCGCAGAGCATATTAAACGTATTGGCATTTCGAAACAAGCTAAAAGACAAAATAAAAGTTGGAGAAGCACATCTGCAAACTGTAGTGCCAGTGATAAACAAACAAGAACTTGAAACAATTTTTTCGTTTTCTGCCAACGAACCTGTAGTTATTAAGGATACCGTGATCCACTGGGCGGGCATCAAACCTTTAATGATGAACAAAGACAAAGTATTCATTGCTCCTGAAAGATATTTCCGCAAACTTCATTTAAAAAATATTCGTTCGATGTGGTATTATCTCCCCTTCCCCTACTTTTATTATGAAGAATATCTTGCCTTATTAAACCGCTATCACCAAGGTTCAGTTTTAGTATATATAAAAAAGAAGTTGCTGAGATTCTTTTAAACAGTTGTTATTATTGACAACCACTCCTTTCTAGTTCTCAAAAACTAATTACTTTTGAGAAGTATTGAATATGATATTTTATCAACAAAATCTAACGTTTGGCGAAAAAGAAACCCGGAACAGAAAGTTTGAAGAAGCTGGTGGTGGATGCAATTTTAAACAAGAAGGGACGCGAAATAGTAGCTCTTGATCTTCGAAAAATAAATGATGCTGCCTCTGATTATTTCATAATCACACATGGTGACTCAAGCACACAGGTAAAAGCAATTTTTGAAAGCATTGTAGAAGAGGCGGGCAAAAAAGGAATACTGCCATATCACAGCGAGGGCAGCAAAAATTCAGAATGGATTATTGTTGATTTTGTAGATGTTGTAGCGCATATTTTCCACCGCGACAAGAGAGAGTTTTATGCTTTGGAAGAGTTGTGGAGCGATGCAAAACTCACAAAGTATTTAGATGTCTGAACAAATTTTAACTTACAATAAATAAAATGCCGAATCGTCTGAAAGGTGACAATCGATAAATGAGTAACATGGAAACGAAAAACGAGAACGAAAAGAAAGACCAAAAAAATACGAATAGCCGACCGGATGAACAGTCCAAAGACCAAAAGCGCTCATCTAAAAATATAATGGACGATGGTCCTAAGTTTAATTATTTCTGGGTGTATGCTATCATTTTTGTATTCATCGTTATTTCATTCAATATGTCGTTTTTTGCTGAGAACGTGCAGAAAAGCAACATGAATGAATTGCGCTCAATGCTTGCAGATAAGGACGTTGAGAAAATAGTTGTAGTAAACGAAAAAGTGGCAGAAGTTTACATCAAAGATTCTTCACTGAACAAAGAAAAATTTAAAAAGATAGCCCGCACCAGATTTGGATCTGCCAATAAGGGTCCTCATTATAATCTAACCGTCCCATCGAACGATGCGTTCGATAAATTTGTTACGGAGTTTTATAAAGATAAATCCGAACTTGCACAGGTAAATGTTGAATACGAATTACGTCAGGACTGGTGGAGAGACATTGTGCCGTGGCTACTTCCACTTCTTCTCATTGCAGGACTTTGGATTTTTATGCTGCGAAAATCCGGTGGCGGAATTGGGGGTGCGGGCGGCAATATTTTCAATATCGGGAAATCTAAAGCAATACTTTTTGATCGCGATGAAAAAATAAACATCACCTTTGATGATGTGGCTGGATTAGATGAGGCAAAAGTAGAAGTTCAGGAGATTGTAAACTTTTTGAAAGAACCGAAAAAATATACTGCGCTTGGAGGAAAAATTCCCAAAGGTGCTTTACTAATAGGCCCACCGGGAACAGGAAAGACATTAATTGCGAAAGCAATGGCTGGAGAAGCACAGGTTCCCTTCTTTTCAATCTCCGGCTCTGATTTCGTAGAAATGTTTGTTGGTGTTGGTGCCTCTCGAGTGCGCGATTTATTCCGTCAGGCAAGAGAAAAAGCCCCTTGCATCATTTTCATCGATGAAATTGATGCTATCGGTCGTGCCCGTGGAAAAAATTTAGTGCAGGGAAATGATGAGCGTGAAAACACACTCAATCAGTTGTTGGTTGAAATGGATGGCTTTAGTTCGGAAAAAGGTGTAATAATTGTTGCTGCCACTAACCGGCCAGATGTATTAGACACTGCGCTTTTGCGTCCCGGAAGATTTGACCGCCAAATTTCAATTGACAAACCTGATTTGAAGGGCCGTGAGCAGATTTTTAAAGTGCATTTAAAAACCATCAAATTAAGCCCCGCAGTTGATGTAAAGAAACTTGCAGCACTCACTCCCGGATTTGTTGGTGCCGATATTGCAAACATCTGCAACGAAGCAGCATTAATTGCCGCCCGTAATAGCAAATCCGAAATTGATATGCAGGATTTTAATGACGCTGTTGATCGTGCTATAGGAGGGTTAGAAAAAAAGAATAAACTCATTTCCCCTGAAGAGAAAAAAATAATTGCCTATCACGAGGCGGGTCA
>CAIYOV010000518.1 GCA_903927935.1 uncultured Bacteroidota bacterium
GGCTTGACGATGTGACCCTAGCCATAGTTAGTTCTCAGTAATTGCATCTGTAACATGTCTTAATGACGGGAACAGAATATTTTTAAATTGGATTAAACAGAACAAACATTCAGGCAAATATAAGCCTATCTTGACATATTTCATACAAGCACCATCAGTCAAGGCCGTGTAGGATCTAAACTGTAAACGTTAAATGGAGCAAAACTGATTTTCGGACCATCTTTACCAACTTGGCCGTTTGAGACAACCAATACTCTAATAGAAGAGGCGAGGAACTGCAGTACCAAGTGATAAACTGTTGTACCGAAAAACAATCCTTGTGACCAATGCATGGAGACAACTTAACCTGTTTGACATTTGGCTTATTCGGTTCCAAACCTACTTCAAAATGTGGTATGGTCAAACGTGCTTACTGGCTCTTTTCGAAATCTGTGCACATTCGATTCGGGATAAATCGGTCTGATCCATTTGGTGTTCTCCTGCCAGGAGTTGTGACGGAATCCGGAAGAATTCGTGCGGGAGACTTCTTCGGAGTTTTCGAAGGAGTTTTTCGGACAAATTCGCCGGTCCGCTTCTTGCCACTGGAGGACGGGGCAGAAGTAGAAGCGAGAAGGGACGCAGAAAAATGCCCGACTAAAAATGTTCGAAAATAATTAGAACTCGATTAGGCACTATTCAACAAAATGACCCCCCCATTCAAAATTTTGCTTGTTTTCATTTTGTAGATGCCACGGCACAGGGGGGATTGACTAAGTTTTAATGGGCATTGGTAAACACTGTTTTTGTTGGGTTAGGTTTGCCCTTCTGCAGCCACTGATTAGGTTAGTACCCATTGGTCAGCCCTCAGTGCGTCGATATTACTGTACATAATCAGACCGGCAATGAGACTACCAGTCATGCAGCTTTTGACAAGTTTAGAGGAGGGAAAACTTAAAGAGCATTTGAAGGAGGAACTTGAAAACTTGAAATTTGAAATTTCCAGATTACAACATACTCCTCAGTCCTGAGTTTTAAACCAGGTCCCTCTACCCTTGCTTACAATTAGATATCGAAAAAAACAAGAGATTGGAAAGCATTTAGCTTTCAAAGAATTAAATATGTTTAGCAAAAAATAAAGCGTATGCAGGATGTAATGAGCAACGAGTATCATTCTAAAATGGACCGCGTTCCCGTAAAACGGTTGGTATCAAAAAGAGATATAGGCATTGAAGCTTTTGAATTGGAAGACGGTAATTTAATGCTCGAAGCTACACTGTTAGATCCCTATCATTTAATCCGGTTGAATATTCAGATTGATCCTGCAACAAAAACTATTGTGCTTGCTAAAAGCGAATTTGCAAATCATCCGCATACAGCCTGTCCGTTTGTTGCTTCAAAAGCAAAACTTTTAATGGGGTTGAAAATTGAACGGGGTATCACAAAAGCTATTTCGCAAAGAATAGGCGGCAGTGAGGGTTGTATTCATTTGCGCGAACTAACCCTCGAGACCATTAATTTTGCAGCCACCACTTTAATCGGTTACGATGAAGGTTTCGGATTAATGAGCCGTGAGTTTAATATACTTGATGAAGGCAAGAAATATGAACTTTCGAAGCATTTGCTTAAAAACTCGTGTTATATTTATAAGGAAGGGTAGTCTAATGTCTTTCTCTTTAAAACAAGTTGGGTGCAAAAATTGATAAAGCATTTTTCTTTCTGTTCACTTGCTGCAATCTTGCTTGCGGGTTGCAAGCGGCTCGATTCAATTGATTATTCACCTAAACTTACTTCCGAAATATTTTTACAAAATCAGCATTGGGTTAAAATACAGTTGGCGAGCTTCAACTTTGTGTGGAGCCAACCAACATCTACTCTAATAGTTTACTTTGTTGGTGTGTTTGCCATGTTTGCGGGTTACCGGTTTTTATCGGTTACACAAAACCAACAGGCAAAAAGGTGGTGGGGAATAGGTCTTCTGCTCACCGGTTTGGGAGCACTGTTTGCAGGGACAAGTTATCAGGCATTCGGGTACGAAATTAAGTGTAATGGCAGAGCGTTCTGTACTTATACCAGCTGGTGGGAGGTAATTTATATGCTGCTCTCAGTTCCGGGAATGAATGCCTTTTTAGTTGCCTCGGCTTATACCAATACAAAAGACAACTTCAGGAAAGCAATCGTAGCGTATGCTTTAATAAATACTATTGTTTATTCTGCTCTTCTGTTGTATGGTGCTTTTTCCCCCATCCGTTTTCTTGTTTCGTTTGAATGCCTCGTGCTGGTCTCTGCCCCGAGTGTATTCTTCTTATTATTTCTACACGGTCTTGCTTACGCCAAAAACAAAGATCTCCTGAATTTATCTCTGCTGAATGGCTGGCTTATTTTTATTGCCGTTGGTGTGGCATATGGTGTGTATCTGAGTTCAGGATTAACGCAACGGTTGTGGCAAAACAGAATCTGGTTTACCGAAAACGATGTACTACATGTGGGAATGATTTGCTGGGTTTATTACCTGCTAAAAAATCTGCCCGATAAGGTAATGGATTTAAAGTAGTGGATGTTGACCTTATCAGAAATATCCCTTGCTGCATTAAACTTAAAACAACTCACTCAACTTCAAGGCTGCATCTTCCCTCACCCCTTTTTCAGTTTGTTTTAAACTGCAACACTCCACAGTTCTGTCGTGTTCAAAAAACAAGTAATAGTTATTGGCAATGGCTTCGTCTAAAAATTTTTTCTTTTCATCGAGAGTGAGTAGTGGGCGGGTATCGTATGCCATTACGTAAGGCAAGGGTATATGCGCCATGCTCGGGAAAAGATCGGCACAGTAAACTATGGTTTTGCCACCGGCTTTAATATGTGGGATAAACATACTCTCGGTGTGTCCGCAAACGGTTCTTAAAATAATGTTTGGGTTAATGGCGGTGCTCCCATCTTCGGCAAACTTAAGTTGTCTGCTTTCCTGCAAAGGCAAAATATTTTCTTTAAGAAAAGATGCTTTCTCTCTTGCATTTGGCTTGGTAGCCCACTCCCAGTGTTTTTCGTTGCTCCAGTAAACGGCATTCTTAAACGCAGGAATTAAGCTGCCATTTGTTTCGCGCTTAATTGCTCCGCCACAATGGTCAAAGTGCAAATGGGTGAGGAGTACATCCGTTATATCATCAAAACTATAACCTACTGCACGGATAGATTTTTCTAATGAAGCATCGCCATGAGGCTCGTAATGGCTGAAGAATTTTTCATCCTGCTTTTTGCCCAGTCCGCAGTCGATGAGGATGAGTTGTTTGCCATCTTCAATCAACATGCAGCGCATACTCCAGGTACACATATTGCGTTCATCGGGCGGGTTCAGTTTCTGCCACATGGTTTTTGGCACTACCCCGAACATAGCACCACCGTCTAACTTAAAGTAACCGGTATCAATAGCGTGAAGTTTCATGAGGAAATGCGGTCGTTATTTTTTCAATTTCTCTTTCAGCTCCAGCATCTTTAAAACAGCAACAGCACATTCTACTCCTTTGTTGCCATGCTTGCCACCTGCTCTGTCCTTTGCCTGTTGCATATTATTAGGTGTAATAACACCAAAAGCAAATGGTACTTTGGTTTGTAAACCTAAATTCATCAGTGCCTGTGAAACCGCGTTGTTGATATAGATATCGTGGTCGGTATCGCCTTTGATAACACAGCCTAATGCAATTACTGCATCGGCTTTCTTTTTTTCATAAAGCCACTTAGCTGCTAATGGTAATTCATATGCACCGGGAACCAGTTCTACAAAAATATTTTTCTCTTTCACTCCATATTTCTTCAATGTTTCAAGTGCACCATCGCGAAGCGCAAAAGTTATTTTGTCGTTGTATTCAGAAACTACGATTGCAATTCGGAATTTAGAAGTATCCGCTGCAACTACCGGTTTGTGTTCTGAAAGGTTTTTGTTTTTGGCTGACATGCTTTAGGTTAATGTTTAGGCAAAAAAAGAGGGAAACTTAATTTCCCTCTTTCGAATTTATTGTGCGCTTACTCTGGCAATGTATTTTTCAATATCACGTCCTTCATCGCTGTTCGGATAATTATCGCGAACTTTCTCGTAGAACTTCTTTGCTTCTTCATTTTTCTTCTGGTGCTCGTAAGCTAATCCTGTTTTAAACAAGAAGAAAGGCGTGTAAGCTTCGTTGGTTGAATAATTAGCGGCTTTTTCATAATACTTAATCGCATCATCAAAATTTCCAAGTTCGCTGTAAGCATCGCCTAAATCAGAAAGACGAATTGCTCCAACAATGGGGTCAGAAGGGCTGCACTTATCGAAATATTTTTTTGCCTCATCAAACTTTTTTAAATGAAGGCAGCAAACCCCTGCACAGTAACTTGCCAGTTTACCGGTTTTGGTCCATCCAAATTCATTCGCTACCTGCGCATAACCTTTGTAAGGTGTAGCACCAATAGCACTTCCGTTCAAAGCTAGAGCGAAAGAATCTTTGCCAAAAGCAAAGTCGGCCATGTAAATAGCTTTTTGTGCTTTCAGGTTTTGATCCGGCAAATACTTGGCAAATAAATACAGTAGACCAACTACAATTACCACCACAACACCACCCCCAATCAATACTTTCTGCTGATTGTCATCAATAAATTGCTGAAGTTTTCCAAGACCTGCTTCAACATTTTCACTTACATTTTCTAATTCGTCTGCCATGTTTAGTTTTTAAAATTGAAGTGCGAATATAATCGCTTTGTTTATTCTGTCAAGAAGGGGTAATCGGCCTGTGTATAAATGTCTTTATACAACTCGCTGTCGTCAGGATAAGGAGAGTTTTCTGCAAAGGTTACGCAGTCATCAATTTCTTTTTCTACGCGGGCAATAATCTCATCCACTTCTTTTTGTGTAGCGTATTTTTTCTTCAAAATTGTATCTAACGTAGTTTCAATCGGGTCAAGTTTTTTATAAGACTCTACCTCATCTTTAGTTCGATACTTTTGCGGGTCGCTCATCGAGTGTCCCTTATAACGATACGTACACATTTCCAAAAAGGTTGGTCCTTCACCATTACGGGCGCGTTGCGCTGCACGCTCAACC
>CAIYOV010000519.1 GCA_903927935.1 uncultured Bacteroidota bacterium
CAGCCATTGCGCCAGCACAATACTCACAGCCACGGCAAACATACCTGCTGCACCCGAATATGGATTGACAAACGAAGCCAGCAGAATGAGGTAAGCGAAGATGCGGTTATCGGAAAAAAACATCTGCGAGTAGCTATTGATGAAGCTATCGCTGTAGAATTTGAATTGTTGTTTGCCTGATTCTATCATTAAAAACTACCCGAGTGATTGCACAAAGAAAGGAATGAAATTTTCTTTTCCTGTGAGTTAGCCTAAGTTTCTGACTTTTCGCTTGGCCAAAAGTTTATTAGGTGAAATTCAAGTGTCTATACAATTTGAGGTCAAACTATTTTTTCGTCACAGGTCTCACTTTCGGTAATGAATAGCACACCCAATAGAAAAACCCTCTGCCACCGAAACGGACTTACCCGCTAACAACTCATCAATAGCATTCGTCACATAATTTGTCTTTACAAGCTCCGGGTGTGCTCCGTTATCATCAATTGCTCCATTGTATTTTACCGTCCATTGATTATCCTCTTTCCAGATAACAAAAGCATGTGGGGTTTTTTCGGCTTTAAAATCTTTTGCAACAGATTGTGAAGGGTCGAAGAGGTAAGAGAAAGAATATTTTTTCTCCTTAGCCACCTTGGCCATGTTGGGTAAAGATTCGTTGGCAAACATGATTGTATCGGACGAATTAATCAACAACAGAGGAATGTGAAGTTTGGAATACTTCGCGTTTATCTGATTCAACCGTTCGTGATACAACTTTGCAAACGGACAATGAATACACGTAAATACCACCACAAAACCTTTAGCGTCTTTATAATCTTTGGTAGAAACTATCTTGCCATCAACATTCTGCAACGAAAAATCCCTTACTGTTTTGTTGACGGGTTTGCTCAGACTCAGGCAACAAAAGCCGAGAAAAAGTATTGCTATGTTTTTCAATCCGTTTCTGACCTTCATTTAGTCTTTAATAAACCGTTTGGTAATGGTGTTGAATTTAGAATCAGTAACTGCAACGAAATAAATTCCGGAAGGCAGCATGGAAATATCAATGCCGCTTTCCAGTTGAGGCTGAGGTAACATATAAACCGTTCGTCCGGCAACATCGCTCATGCGCAGGTAATAAACTCCGGCATTGGTTTCGGGCAGCTGAATAAATAATTTGTTGTGTGCAGGGTTTGGATAAAGATTAAAATCGGTAGAAATATTCGGCTGTGCATTAATGCCGCTAACGGTGTTACTTCCTCTTACCACAAACTGCCCCATCATGCCCCCATCTTCATGTGGACCAAAGTGACAGTGATACATAAACGGATGAACGGAATCAGAGTAGTCATCGAACTTAGCTACAAAGGTGGCACTTGAACCGATTGGCAAATACAGCACATCTTTCCATCCGCTTTCATAAGCACCTACACTGCCTGTGCTTCGCGAAACGAGTTTGAATTCTACATCGTGAATGTGGAAGGTGTGACCAAAAACATTGCTGTTGGTTATCGTCCACTTTTCAATGTCGTTTAGGTTGACGGTTTTATTGATGACATTGAAGTCGAAGTGCGTGTTATCTAAACCAAAAGGATTATTTGGCTGACCCGGTTGGCCTCCGGTAACCGTAACTGATTTGTTGACTGTGGCATCGTTCGCGGTCCAGTAAGTATTGTTAGCGAGCGTAGAAGGCATGGTAGTAATTGCATTTGCTGTAGCAGCACCTACATTAATATGAAGCAAGCGGAAGGTTTTGTTGTTGAGCAAACTGCCAAACTCCCCGCTAGTATTAGGTTCGCCACCCGGGAAACCCAGACCAAAGCCTCCGTTGTAAGCATTCAGGTTCAGCGTATCTCCGATAGTATTGCTGCTGAGGTCAACTAGAATTTCGATGCGCTCGCCCACTGCGAGAATTACACGGGTTTCAGCTACCGGTGCGTTCAGCAAACCGCCATCATTTCCTATAACATAGAAAGTTCTTCCATCGCTGAAACCTAAATTATAGGCGCGTTCCATTTCGGCATTTAAGATTCGCAGGCGAACCATTTGTTTAGGCAAAGTAACCTGTGAGTTGGGTGTTCCGTTGGTGAGCATATAGTCGCCATAAGAGCAGTTGATATATGTCATGGCATTACCGCCATCGTATCTGCGGCTGGTGAGCATGAGCGGAATATCATCAACCCCATATTTGCGGGGAATTGCAAGTGCCGCTTCCTGTGGGTCGCGGACAATAATGAAACCGCCAAGTCCTTTGGTCATTTGTTCTTGTGTCATAGTATGCAGGTGAGGGTGATACCAGTAAGTAGATGCGTTATTGGTAACCTTCCAGTAAGGCTGCCAGATGGTGCCCGGTGGAATTACCTGATGAGGCCCACCATCCATTACAGCGGGCAAGTGCATGCCGTGCCAGTGAAGGGTGGTAGAATCGTTGAGGTAATTGTGCACGTTCATGTGCACCGTATCGCCTTTATTAAAAAACAAAGTAGGGCCCCAGAAATCGCTGTTAACCCCCGCAGTAACCGTTTGGTTACCGGTGCGCAACTGCTTGAACGTATCAATCAAATTCAGGTTGAAGGTAGTTCCAGAAAGTGTGTCCGGAATCCAAAGGCTGTTGAACGCCTGCCCGAAGGAAAAATTTACAGAAATAATAAAAGATAAAACTGCGATTAACCGGTAAATACTTTTTGGTGTTGTTTGTGTCATATTTTAATTTTTTTGGGTAAGGCAAAACAATTAGACGGCAAAAAATGTTTTTGCCTTCGGTATAGCATAAATAATTTCTTACAATTTAAACTTCGCCAAATAGTCGGGCATTACTTCACTGCTTTCGATAGCGGCCAGTGTTTCGCGCTTGCGTATAAGGTGTGGCTTGCTTTGCATATCAATCATGACCACGGCCGGACGAAGCGAAATGAACTGCATCCACTGCGTCATGTTATACGCGCCAACATTATGCACTACAACCTGATCGTCCTTTTTCAATGGAGGAAGCGTTACGTTTTCGCGAATCACATCTATGTTCATGCAGAGCGGACCGTAGAGCACACAATCCTCCGTGTAATTACTGAACTCCTGTGCCGGTGAAATTTTGTGGTCGTACCAGAACGAGGTGAACATCACATTCACACCAAAATCTAAAATGGTGGCGCGTCTTCCATCGCTCAAACGCTTGTTGCTGATAACCGTGCCGAGCAAATAGCCAGCCTCATCAATCAAAGCGCGACCGGTTTCTAAAATCAGCAAAGGCAGCTCATCCTTTCCAAAACCGGCATTTAAAATTGCTGTAGTAATGGCTTCAGCAAACTGGTCGAAGTTAGGGTTTGAATCTGCGCCCTGCAGGTAAGAACCTTTCAAAGTGTTCTTAGAGGCAAAGCCTCCGCCCATATCAATGTATTGAATATCGCGCTTGAATTTGCGCTTGATGCCGAGGGCAAGGTCGCTCATTTTACCAGCCGCAATTCCGTATGCACTTGGCGAAAGCATGAAGGTGCCGATGTGGCAATGCAGACCAATCAGTTCAAGTTTATCGGCCAGCACAATTTTGTTGATGGCATCCCATGCCTGTCCGTTTTCGTAGTTAAAACCGAACCGGTCCCATATCGGGTAAATACCGGTGTCCATGTTTACACGAATGGCCACATTGGGGCGCATCTTTAATTCTTCTGCCAGCTCGGTTAAGCGGTAGAGTTCATCGAGGTGGTCGATGTGAATAGGCGAATTGTTTTTGATGGCAGCCGTTAAATCTTCATCGGTCTTATCGGGTCCGTTAAAGATTACTTTGTTGCCGGGCACACCGTTCTGAATAGCCTTCTGGTATTCAAAACCGCTCACCACTTCGCCCCATGAGCCTTCCTGATGGAACACATTGCACACCGCATTGATGTAATTGGTTTTATAGCTCCACGCAAACTGCACCTTAGGGTAGCGAGTTTTAAAAGCGCGGTTTACTTCTTTGTAAGTATTGCGGATAGTCTTTTCAGAAATAACAAACAGCGGTGAGCCGAAATCTTTCAGCAGTTTTTTCACACTCACATCGTCAATATGCGTTACCGGTGCGTATTCGGTGCGCATGCCGAATTTGTTCATCAAACCTACATTCAGTCGTTGAATAAGGGGTCTTTCGTATTGTAGCTTCTTCATAATGAGTAATTTTTTTTGTTCTGTTTTTCTATGTCACCCTGAGCGTAGTCGAAGGGTTTGTCTTATCCCTATCATGGTTCGACTCCGCTCACCATGACATTTAATTTTTGGTTTTTATAATTCTCCCAACGTGGAGATGGTTTCAAATTCTTTTAAATCGCAAATCATATCGTAACTGTAACGGATAAACATTTTGCCGATGTCGTAATGCTCAAACGGTTTTACTTTTCCGCCCAGCGCCAGTTTTAATAAAGCCTCCGGATGGTTCTGCCCCGCTCCTACTGCCAGATAAACCCAGGCCGGTGTGCGCGGATTTATTTCTATCAGAAAATATTCTCCGTCATTCGTTTTTATCATTTCCAGTTCGCAGGGGCCTCTCCATTTACTGTTGCCAATCAGCTTGCGCGTAATGCGCAGCAGCTCTTCATCTTCCAGTGTAATACCTGCCCAGGCTTTTCCTTTATCGGTAATTACCTGCTTGCGCATTGGCACCGCACCGATGGTGTTTCCTTTGCCATCGCCAAGCGCGGTTACGTTTACTTCGGTGCCGTAAGTGAATTGCTGAATGATAATAGGCAGACCCCACTTGGCGCTTATCTTATTAAAATACTGCGCGGCCTGCTCGGGTGAATAGGCAACCGAGGCATCGTAGAATTTTCCTTTCACTACTAAGGGATAAGTGAAATCTTTAGTGAGCGAAGCAATTTCTGCGGTGCTGAAAATCATTTTGCTCTTGGGCACATTAATGTCATACTTCTTTCCAAACTCCGGAAGATTTGATTTGTGGCGCTCTTCAAATTGCTCCATGGTTGGCAGAAAACTCTTAATGCCTAACTCTTTTTCGAGAGCCGGTGCCATCTTTATGAAGTTGTAAAGTTCGGCATCGAAGTTCGGGATGATGACATCAATATTTTCTACGCTGTTGATGTATCTCAAGCGCTCCATAATGCTGTTTTGCCCGGCCGATGGCAGAGGAATCTGGTAACTCTTATCTACCAGTTCGTGCATATAGATGCCCGGTTCAAGCGCATCGTATGAAAGACCGATGATGCGCACATCATAGTCTTTGCTGTCGAGCAGCCCTCTTATTACAGGGATGCCCGGACCGGGGCTGTCAATATTATTGAGACCGGTTACCGCTACGGTTACTTGTTTACTTGGCATCGGCTTCGGTTAGTTGCAGTTGTTCCAACATCTTGGTAAAATCGTAGAAATCTTTTTCTACCGAATCGGTATCGGTGTTGTAAGCCTCCAGCAGATGTTTCTTAATTTTTTCGTGCGGCTCATTGTCTTTGAGTTTGCGCAGAATTTCGAGACCGATAGGGTTTACCGAGAACGAGTCTCCGGTAGAGGGGTTAAACACAAAGCCGGTATCGCTAAGTGCTATGTTCTTCTTTATCTTCATAATTATTGATTTGAACTTTTGACGATACAAAGGTGAATTAGTTTGCACAACCTGCGTTACAAGATTTTGAGAAAAAGTTACAGGATTAAGATTGCGGGGAAAGGAATTAATCAAAAAAGCCCTCCGGTTGTTCGGAGGGCTTTTTACTTTAAGCAATGCAGCATCGCTACTTAGTTACCTTAATACAACTCAATTAAAAACCGGGTTTCAGTAGTAGCGCTATTGTTTACAATAGTCAGGTGGTTGCCGGCATCGTAATTGGTAACACCAAAGGCCGATGCCAAAACCGTGAGTTCTTGATGTGCTGTAACTACTATTCCGGTGCTGTCGGTGCCGTTATCGGTGGTGGCTAAGTATACGGTTACATCGGCATTGCCGGTGCTTTTAATGCGTATGGCATCGTCAGGTGCAAATTTATGCACCAGCACCGCGTGGTTTTCGAGCGGGTCAAGGTGGCCTTTAAAGATAGTCTGCTCGGGGTTGGTGAGGGTTTCTACATCAAAAAACAGTTTAATTTCCTGCGGTGTCTGGTATAACTTATTCATTAAAAACCCAAGGTCGGCATACTGCATTTGCATGGCATCAATGCGCTTGCTGTTCACTACACCACTGCTGTGTTTGGTTTCATCTACACTGCCCTGTTGCGTGGTAAGGGCGGTTTGCAACTGCCCGTAATAAGTATCTACCGTGGCTTTAACGGCAACCAGCAAGGCATCGGTGCCAATGGCTTTGCTAAAAGCATCAACCGCATCTATCCGGTCTAACTGAGTGCCTGTTTGAAAAGGCTTATGCCCCTTTGGAAAAAGCCCCTGATATTGCGTAGTGCCTTGCGGATACACCACCTGCACCGCCACATCCCAGGCGTTTACCTTGCCGGTCATCAGCGACAGCAACTGCTTTACGTTAAGGGTCTGACCGGTTTGTAAACCGCCATCGGCCTTCCACTGGTTGTATTTGTTTTCCAGGGCTTCGTGCAGCGGATGATAGCGGTTGTAAAGCGTGGCATAGTCGGGGTCGCCTCCGCTCATGGCCAGGTTTAATGCCGAATCGTGATGCTTGCTCAGCTTAAGGGCTTTTTTGTAGCTGTCGTTGGTTTCATTCAAAAACTGATTGTTTAATACTTGCCATTCGTGTGTCATGATGTTTGTTTTTATGTGATGAAATAGTTTAAACCTCTTTGGCAGGTCGGGAACTTTCCCGGCCTGTATTTTCAACTCATTTTACCTGCCTCGAACTTTCCCGACATATCATTTCAATCCATTTTATACATCGGGAACTTCCCCGACACGTTTTTTCAATTCATTTTATGCTTCGGGAACTTTCCCGGCCTGTGTTTTCAATCCTTTTTATATCCCGGTAACTTTCCCGACCTGTGTTTTCAACCCATTTTATATGTCGGGAACTTTCCCGTTGCATTTTTTCTCTCCGTTGCATGTTCCGCGCATTTTTGCTTTAACAATTTGGGCTTAAAAACATGCCACAAAAAGCTGCCGCAAAGGTCTAAAAGAAAGGCGCAGATTTTCGCGTTTTCGTTGATAAATAGTTACTATCTATGTGTGAAAAAAAGCGGTGTCCCCGCCCTTAACAAACGGTGGAGCTTAATAGGTTTTTTTCTTGCCTTTTTTGATAAGAAGGTTTATTGGTGCTCTACCGGTTGGTTGGTTGGATAGATAGGTGAAAACAAAAAACTTCCTCCTATATTCGTTTTATAAGCAAATAGGAGGAATTTTTTTAGTGAAAAACTACTGCTATATGTAAGTTAGAGGGCAAGTGTAGTTGACCACATCACCACGACAAAATGACGACAGAAAAGCAATATGAAATATTAGACGGGCTGCCACCTTATGGGCCGATGTATGTTTCTGTGACGACAAACAATGACGAACCATTTTCCACTGAAGGTTATGTTTTGCGACTATTCAAATCTGACGGGACAAGTTGGGTAGCAAACTTTCGTCCGGGGTGGACAAAGTATTCTAAAGTTTTCGACTTCCCGACACATAAGACTGTTGTGGTTATTGCAGGTGGACAAGGTTACATTATGTCGCCAGACGATGAAAAGCCTAAACTCACTTTCGGTTTGACTTTGACAGATGTTTTACAAACTGATAACGGTAGTTTAGTTTGTGCTAACAACACAGAAATCATCTTCCTCGACAACACTACAGGACAACTTTGGAGAAGTGAACGTATTTCCTGGGACGGAATAAAAGACTTGAAAATTTCAGGCGACATACTTTACGGTAAGACTTATGAAGTTCAAAGTTCAAATGACGAGTGGAGCGACTTTTCTGTCAACCTAAAGACAAAAGAAATTGAAGGTGGCTCTTGGAGAAACTTTCTCAAAGAAAATTCCCATCTTGAAGTCGGCAGTAACGGAATTGTAAGAGAAAAAGTGAAAGCGACACTGACAAAAAAACCCTGGTGGAAAATATGGTAACGACAACGGACAAGAAAACTCCAGCCGCTGACATGGGGTTTTCGATAGCGGTAATAAAATCCTAATCACAATAAAAAATGAGTAAGCAAAAAATTATTTATTCGGCTATAGAAAAAGAATGCCTTAACCTGCTCGACTGGCTGGTAAATAAAATAGAAACCATGGAGCAGCAAGGCGAAAACATAGGGCCAAACGGCAAAAAACTGACCCGCCTGTTTATTGAAAACAAAGACCGGATTGAAGCCCGCGCCTTAACCCGCATGCGCCAGGCTCAGGAATTAAAACGAATTGATTTGACCGATACCGACCGCGGCCTTTTGAAGGAAGCTATAGAAGCAGGTAAAAAGAGCGATGAAAAACTGGTGGATATACACACTGCGCTGGTTCGCGAAAAATTTAAAATGCTCAACTGGGGCAAGGCTGCCGAAAATGCAAAACCCGACAGCAAAAAGAAAAAGAAATAATAACCCCCTCAAAAAATGAAACACCTGCTCTATTTACTTTTTGCATTTGCGTTTACCTCAACAGTTGCTCAAACGGCAAACAACTCCGTTATTATCGGAAAAGTTGAAACTGTTTACTCCAACATTCTGAAGGAGGAACGTAAGATACTGGTATACGTTCCCGAAGGCTCCGGTCCTCTTTCTGCAACAAAACATTATCCGGTAGTTTATCTTTTCGATGGCGAAGGACATTTTCATTCGGTTACCGGAATGATTCAGCAACTGAGCCAGGTAAACGGAAACTCGGTGCTGCCCGAAATGATTGTGGTGGGCATTACCAATACCGACCGCATGCGCGACCTTACCCCTACACACGATACAGGCGGTTCCGGTTCAGATAGTATGCGCGATAAAACAAGCGGTGGCGGAGAAATCTTTACTGCCTTTATCGAAAAAGAGTTGATTCCTCACATCGATTCGCTTTATCCTACCGCGCCCTACCGGGTTCTTATAGGGC
>CAIYOV010000520.1 GCA_903927935.1 uncultured Bacteroidota bacterium
AAATAAATGCTCTCGCCATTGCCCATCACATCCATGTGGTCAAGCGTATCGGCAACAAAGTATCCGAAAATATTAATGCCCTTTATCTGGTCGAAATACTTTTCGTTGCTGGGCGAAATAATAAACCCGGCATTTAAAATACTCAGCTTATCGGCCTTCTTGTTTTTGGTTAGCAGGTGAATAGTGTCGCCACTCATTTGAATATTATCGCCCCACATCACCGGTTTATAATACATGCGGAAGGTAGAATCCTCAAACGAATAATACATCGAATCGCAAGCACCCTGCATATCTTTCATAAACATGCGCACCTTATGGTAAGCAAAGAAATTCTTCACCGTATCCGTCTGCGATTTGTTCATGCTCTTTAAAGTATCGGCCGTAAGAAACAGTGAATCTTTATCCATCTTATAAATCAGCAGCGGCTTATCGGTAGCCATTATAGATTGCCGGTCGTCAACAAACTCACCGTAGTGGCCGCGTATCTCTATCTCCATGGTCGAATCAACCCACGAAAAAGCACCCACCGCTTTACCAAAACCGCGGAAACGCTCATAATATAAACTGTCGCCCACTATGCGCTGCGGAGGATTGACCACCACCGTGTTTTTACCAAACGAAGAAACATCGCGCTTGCTGTCGAACCAGCCGTTATCGCAATAGATAGTACTGTTCTTGTTGAAGATGACGGTATTGCCGAAGAAGGTAGAAACTTTGCTTTCCACCTGATACTTCAGCGTGTCGGAATCGAGATTATAACCCGGGTCGCGCATCTCTACACAGCCGTTGAAAAAAACTTCTTTGGTCCGGCTGTAGTAATATCCCTGCTGACTATTAATAACAGTCGAATCTCTATACACGGTGCCATCGGTGAGGTAATAACTCATTTTGTTTTTTACATCGTAAAACAATTCGTTGGTGTAAAGAATCATTTTACCGTCCGTAAGTTTGGCCTTGCCCGTTAACCGCGAAAACTTTTTGTTGCCGTCATGATGCAGGGTTTGCGAGTAAGCATTAATTGTGTCCTGCTGAATATGAACCCTTCCGTAAGCATCAACCGAGTTGGTTTCTTTATCCATAATGGCACTATCGCACCACATTAATACTTCATCCTGCTTCAACGCCACATTACCTATTAACCGCGTAAACTTCTTACCATCCACCTCGCCCATCTTCAGATAATCGGCATTGATAATCTCAACTTCTTTTTGTTGCTGTTCTTGTGAAAAACCGTAGGTAGTAGGCAATAGGCAGTAAGCAATCAGCAACAAACGAAACAGATTGCTTTTAAAAAAAGAAAATGAGTGAAATGATTTAATCACAAAAACAAAAATGAGAAAAAGGTAAAGAAGAAAAAGTAAATGTTACCCGTATGGTTATGTGCTTTTGTGTTTGTATTTATTGCCTACTGCCTGCTACTTTCCGCTCTCATCATATTTCTTAGCCCTGCGCTCTTCGGCTTTCTTAGCTCCAAGCACATTGATAGTAATATAACGGTAAGGACGTTGTTTCACATCTTTCAGCAATACATTCAGATTGGTTACAGCCGAATCAACTTTGGTATACAACTCGTCTTTCTTCACAATTTTACCTAGCGTGCCTTTACCCGCATTCACATCTTTCAAAACTTCATTCAACTGACCAATGGCGCCATTTAAATTAGCCACCATCTGTTTCAGGTTTGCCTGCTGTAACGAATCGGTAACATTCTGAGCATTCTTCAAAATAGCAGTAATGGCTGAATTGTTTTTTTCAATGTTACCGGTAATGCTTTTCAAATTATTCAGGGTAACCTGAAGGGTCTCCTGATTCTGACCGAGTATCACATTTATTTTTGCAATCGCTTTGTTCACTCCGTCAAGCGTCACATAAATGCCCTTAGGGTTTCGCTGGTCGAACAGATATTTAATACCGCTGATAGTAGTATCCAGTGATGGCAGCATGTGTTTAACATCGCCCATAATCGGGTCTATCTGTGCGCCAATCTGTTCCGTCAAATCCTTTTTAAAGTAAGTATTGATGGTATCCCCATCTTCATAAAAAGTGGTTGAACTACCAAATACAAGACGAACCTTTTTACTTCCCAGAAAGTCAGTTGAAATAAGCGATGCGTAAGTGCTGTCTGTTTTTGGTATCTGAATATTTTTATCAAGGTCAAGTTCTACTACAATTTTTCCTGTAACCGGGTTGCGCTCCATTCCGCCTACTCTTCCGCAGGTGAAACCGTTAATATCTACCTGATTCGATTTATACAACCCATCCACACGGTCGTAAACAGCATAGTAAACATTCTTCCGAACAAAAAGATTGGTGCCTTTAAGAAAATAGAAACCGAGAATGAAAATGATTACCGAAACCGTAGAGAAGATACCGACCTTTGCCTGATTCGTCACAGAATATAAATTTTACCAAAAATATGATTTACAAGTAGAAAACAAAATGAAGAGGGAAAGCATTACTTCTCGAAAGCCTTCAATTGCTCGGCACTCATCCGGTTACCGTCTTTAAAACCAACAACGTAAGCATCCGGATAGCCGGATGCTTTGGCAAGTTCAAGTATCTTCCTTGCACCGGCATACGATTTTTCATTGCCTCCGTAATAGCGGGTAATGCCGGTTGGTAAAGCCTCTTTAGAAATAGGACTAAAAAGTTTTTCTGCTTTGTTGCGTTCCCTTTCTTTTACTTCAGTTTTCAGGGCAAACAGCTGCACCTTAAAAACGGCCCCGTTTGCAGTCTTAGTTGCAGCAACAGCAGGCGATTTGACAGGTTCTGTTTTTATTTCAGGTTTATTTTCAGCTACGGGTTTCTTGGTTTCGGTTTTTACCTCCGTCTTTGTTTCTGCTTTTGCCTCGCTTTTTACTTCGGCTTTAGTTTCTGTTTTTACTTCAGCCTTTGTCTTTATTTTCGGTTCGGGTTTAGTTTCGGCAACCGGTTTCGGATCTTCTTTCTTTACTACCGGTTCCTGTTTCTTTACAGGTTCAGGCATAACAGCAATTGCCTTTCCTCCTCCGCTCGAATTCTCAACAGGCTTATGAATTTTCTTTCCGCTTGCTGTCACTATATAATCTTCTGAAACAGCAGGTGCTTTGGCAACAACGGTATCTTTCTTTACTACAGGTGTTTCTGTTTTTGTATCAGCCTTTGTAGGAGTAGGCTCTTCCTTTTGTACAGGAGACGATTGCCCCCATTCCATTTCAGTTTTATAATCTCTGAAAGCATTCATCAAACCGTAGGCAATCTGGTCCTGCCCTTTCGCACTCACCAAAAACTTTTCTTCTTCAGGGTTTGAAATAAATCCTATTTCAGCCAGTAAACTCGGCATAGTGGTTTTATACAGCACATAAAAGCCTGCCTGCTTAACGCCCATACTTTTACGCTTCGAATAATTTTCAAACTGGTTCTCTACTTTCGAAGCAAGGGCAATGCTCTGGTCTAAAAAAGCATTCTGCTTCATACTCATAATGATGTGACCTTCGGGCGAGTTGGGGTCAAACTCGTAATTCTTATCGCGGTCATCCTCCAGCAAAATAACCGAGTTCTCCCGTTTGGCTACTTCAAGGTTGGCTTCCGTGCGGTGTAAACCGAGCACATATGTACTTGTTCCATAAAATTCAGAGTTTGTCGATGAGTTTATGTGAATGGCA
>CAIYOV010000521.1 GCA_903927935.1 uncultured Bacteroidota bacterium
ATATCACTTCACTGTATACGACCAACGCAATTCTTCGACGATTTTCCTTTAAACGCAGACGAAATCGTTCCAAATTCACACGAACGGACTAATAATTTTTGAAAATTTTTGAAATACTTTGCAGGAAATTACAAAAGGACAACAACTCGATCAATTTTTCAGGAAAATCCTGAAAAAATGCCGTAGAGTTTCCGAAATAGTTGGAAAAGCAAGGGCGTGAGCCTTTCTTTACGGTCTCAGCAAAACTACCGAATAATTGCTTGGATATTAGTAAGATAAATGACTAAACTTTCATAATAATATGATTTAATCGAAGCTATTCAACCTCGGTGAGGTGCCATTGTGTTAAATAATTTTCTACACTACACTACACTACACTACACTACACTACAGTGTTCCCTTCAAAATATTTTTAAAGTTCCCAAATCCATAATAATTTATCTGCGAGTGAACAGACAGATATTTTGTATCTCTGCTTGGTTGATGTTATTTAAATAGGTCAAAAGGATGTTGTTATGAAAAATACCGACAAGAAATCTGAAGCAGCAATCCTTCGCCAAAAGGCGGAAGAGCAGTTGAAAAAGAAAGCGGCTAAAACCGTTTCAAAACTTTCTGAAGTCGAAATGCTGAAACTCGTTCACGAACTTGAAGTGCACCAGATTGAACTGGAAATGCAGAACGAAGAACTGATGATGGTAAAAGAGAAGGCAGAGACTGCAGCATATAAATATACAACTCTCTACGATTTTGCTCCGTCGGGTTATTATACACTTTCTCGCGACGGTAAAATTATTGAATTAAATATTATCGCGTCGAACATGCTTAGCAAAGATCGGTCGCATTGTATAAAAAGCTCGTTTGGCTTTTTTATTTCCGACGATACAAAACCGCTCTTCAATACATTTCTCGAAAAAGTTTTTCACAGCAAAACCAAAGAAAGCTGCGATATCACCCTTGCAACAAATGGTAATGCACCACTGTATGTTCATCTTACCGGCATCGTTTCTGAAAATGGAGAGCAATGCTATGTCATTGCGGTAGATATCACCGAGCGCAAACGGGCGGAAGAAACGTTGCGCGTGACCGAAGCAAAATACAGAGGAATCATAGAACAATCTCTTGATGGTACTGTGATTACAAACGAGGAGGGGAACATTGTTGTATGGAATAAAAGTATGGAATCTATTACAGGGATTCTACAGAGTAACGCTATTGGTATGCCTATTTGGAAAATTCAGTTGCAGTTGATTCCTAAAGAACAAGCGACAATCGAACTACTGGATCAGCTAAAGTCCGGTCTGAAAAATATTCTTGAACAAAAAACCAACTGGTCCGGACTAACACGGGACCAGGAAATACTGTGCGTAGACGGGACACAAAAAATGGTTCAGGATTCTTCGTTCATTATTAAAACAGATAATACCATCAACTTTGGTTCTATTCTTCGCGACATCACCGAACGCAAGATTGCGGAGAATAAATTAAAAGAAAGCGAAGAGAAGTATAGACTACTCTATGAATCTAATCAAATGCCGATAGCAAATTTTGATGCTGAAACATTGAAATTTCTTTCCGTTAACGATGCCTTTGTTCATAA
>CAIYOV010000522.1 GCA_903927935.1 uncultured Bacteroidota bacterium
TGATTTCATTTACTGGAAGATTAATGTCTTTTTTATTTTTATCGCACTTACTTATTTCCGCTGGTCAGTAACTTTTAAAAGCCTGCCTTTTTTGCGTCCGGCTTTGATAAGGTTTCTGCTTTTTGCCCTTAATCTTAGTCTGTTTATTTATATTATGTATAACCTCCAAAAATTTATTGTCATGGCCGATAATTTTTACATCGAAGATTTCGGTTTTCCTAAAGTAATTATTTATGAGGATATTAAACGCGAACTGTTTGACTATCTTTATACCGAACTCGTTCTTTTCGGAACCGGTGCATTAGTAATGCTTTCCGCTTTTCAACTGCGGCTCATCATATCATATTGGCAGTATTACAAGCATGCAGCGACAAGAATGATGGAAGATTGAACGGACAGAGGAGCGCCAGCGATTCTTGAATTGCCCGACTGTATAATTTTTTTACGTTTGTTCTATCTTAAATAAGACCTCATGAAGTTTTCTGAAATGAATTATACGCGCCCGGATCTTGCAAAGATGGAGAGTAGCTTTAATGCCCTGCTCGCTAAGTTTGAAGTTGCGCAAAATGCCGAACAGCAAATGAAACTCCTTTCGGAAATAAATGAACTGAAAAACGATTTCAATACTTATGTTTCGATTGCCTCTGTTCGCAATTCAATAGACACCACTGATGCATTTTATGAAGCTGAGCAGGATTTTTTTGATGCCAATGAGCCGGTGATAAAAAATCTGCATATCAAATTCTACAAAGCACTCGGTTCATCTAAATTTAAAAATGAGTTGCAAAAAAAATTCGGTAATCAGTTGTTTAATCTGGCGGATGTAAGTTTAAAAACTTTCGATCCCTCAATTATCGAAGATCTGAAAGAAGAAAACCGTCTCGGTACTCAATACACCAAATTAGTAGCAAGTGCCGAAGTAGAGTTTAATGGAGAAAAGCTGACTTTACCTGCACTCTCTGCTTATATGGAATCTACCAATCGCGAAGTGCGTAAGAAAGCCTATCTGGCTAATCATGGCTTTTTTGCTACACACGAAAAGGAATTTGATGAGATTTACGACAAGCTGGTAAAAGTGCGCACCTCTATTGCGCATAAACTCGGTTACAAAAATTTTGTGGAACTGGCTTATTACCGCATGGCGCGCACCGATTACAATGCTGCAATGGTAAAAGGTTTTAGAGAGGAGGTGTTAAAGTATGTAGTACCGGTAGCGAATAAATTAAGAGAAAGGCAAAGCAAACGCATTGGCATTGACAAACTGAAAGCTTACGATCTTGCGCACAACTTCAATTCAGGCAATCCGAAACCCCAGGGAACTGCTGAAGAAATTGTAGCGAGTGGACAGAAAATGTATTCGGAACTTTCCCCCGAAACCAAAGAGTTTTTCGACTTCATGGTTAAAAATGATTTACTGGACCTTGAAAATAAAAAGGGGAAAGCCAGTGGCGGTTATTGCACCATGTTTCCAAAATACAAATCGCCTTTCATCTTTGCTAACTTTAACGGCACCATAGGTGATGTAGATGTGCTGACGCATGAAGCCGGTCATGCTTTTCAATGTTTTGAAAGCCGTAATTTTAATGTGGAGGAATATTATTGGCCAACTATGGAATCGTGCGAAATTCACTCTATGAGCATGGAGCAGCTTACCTACCCTTGGATGAATTTATTTTTCGGAAAGGACACTGAAAAGTACAAGTTTGTTCACATGTCATCTAATATTTTGTTTTTGCCTTATGGGGTTGCTGTTGATGAGTTTCAGCACATTGTTTACGAAAATCCGGACATGACTTCTGAACAGCGTAAGAAAGTATGGCTAGATATGGAGAAAAAATACCGCCCATGGATGGACTATGATGGAGTAGATTATTTAGAACGAGGAGGTTTCTGGCAGCGCCAAGGGCACATTTACCGTTCACCTTTTTACTATGTTGACTATTGTCTTGCGCAGCTTTGCGCTTTCCAATTCTGGAGTAAGGGCCAAAAAGATTTTTCATCCGCATGGGAAGACTATCTGCGTCTATGTAAAGCCGGTGGCAGCGATTCGTTTTTGGGTTTAGTGAAACTGGCGAACCTTCAGTCGCCATTTGATAAGAAGGTGATTGAGCCGTTATTTGCAGAACTGCAATCTCACCTTGAAAGTATTGATGACCTGAACATGTAGGCTACTTACTTTTGCGGGTCGGCAATATCCTTCACCAGCATCTGCAGGCGCACATTTCCCTGCCATTCATTTTCATCAATCTGATATGCGATATCGAATGCTCCGCTTTTAACGAGATTGAATTTTTCGGCTAAACGAAAACCGATTCCATCTACAACAGGGCTGTTTTTTTTCTTTACCGAAAATTTAATATGCTCTTCTTTTACAATTTTACTCCAGCCGTTGTCTTTCACATTACGCGTTACAAAAACCGGTTTCATATTTTCCGGACCATATGGGGCCATCTGCTGAATGATGCTGTAAAATTTCGAATTAATGTCTTCGAGTTCTATCTCAGCATCAATTTCTAATTCTGGAATTAGCTGCTCATCGGTAATGCGGGCGCTTACCACTTCGTCAAATTTATCTCGGAAGGCATCAACATTTTCGGGGCGAAGAGTTAAACCAGCAGCATATTTGTGTCCACCAAACTGAATGAGCAAATCGCGGCACTCATAAATGGCTTCATACAAATCGAAATTTTTTACCGAGCGCGCACTGCCGGTTACCTTACCATCGCTTTCCGTTAGAACAATTGTTGGACGGTAATAAGTTTCAGTCAACCGTGAAGCCACAATGCCTATGACCCCTTTGTGCCATTCCGGATGAAAAACTACGGTTGATTTCCGGTTGATAAGAGTTTCGTCACCGGCAATCATTTCTAGCGCATGGATGGTAATGCTCTTATCTAAATCTTTGCGATCGGTGTTGAACTTGTTGAGTTGTTCGGCTTTCTGCTCCGGGTCGAAATCAATATCGTCAGCAATTAAAAGACGTACAGCATGCTTGGCATCATCCATTCTGCCAGCTGCGTTGATGCGCGGGGCTAGAATAAAAACCACATTGGTAATATCCATTTGACCTAGCTTGCCGGAAACTTCCATAAGTTTCTTCAAGCCTGGTAGCGGATTTTCGTTTACCTTCTTTAACCCATAAAATGCGAGGATTCTGTTTTCACCGGTTATAGGAACAATATCTGCACCGATGCTTACACATACTAAGTCGAGATACCGGTAGCAGTTTTCGGGAGGCATTCCGTTTTGCTGCGCAAAGGCCTGAATGAGTTTAAACCCGATTCCGCAGCCGCTTAGTTCTTTATATGGATACCGGCAGTCGCTCCGCTTGGGGTCGAGTACAGCAATGGCTTTCGGAATATCATCACCGGGTGTATGGTGATCGCAAATGATAAAATCAATTTTGCGTTCGTTAGCGTAATCAACCTTGTCATTCGATTTTATTCCGCAGTCAAGCGCGATGATGAGGGTAAAATTATTTTCTGCCGCATAGTCAATCCCTTTAAAGGAAATGCCGTAGCCTTCAATATAACGATGAGGAATGTAGTATTCTATATTCGGATAAAATTCTGTCAGAAATTGATAAACAGTAGCAACGGCTGTAGTGCCATCTACATCGTAATCACCATATATCAATATTTTTTCGTTGCGGCTGATGGCTTCCATAATTCGGTTAACCGCTTTTTCCATATCCTTCATTAGGAAGGGATCGTGCAGGTCGCTTAGCTCAGGACGGAAGAATTTTTTGGCTTCTTCAAAAGTTTCGATTCCTCGTTGCACCAGCATTTGGCAAAGCACCGGATGCACTTTCAACGATTGCTGAAGTGCATTTACTTTTAATTGATCGGCTTGCTTTAGTTTCCAGCGCAACTGCATAGGGTAAAAATAGTTTTGTTGAACAGGTGAACAACCAGAACAACTTAATGTGCCACCACAAATTTTCTATCCTTTGAATTTACCCGCATAAAATAAATACCGCTATCCCATTTAGAAGTATTGACTGTAAATTTTTCGGTAAGAGGTGTGGTTTCAAAAATTTTTCTTCCTGTAATATCAAAAATCTGAAGAGTTGTTTTTGCAACTGCAAACTGTGAACAGCTAATTGCTATTTCATTATTAGCGGGGTTTGGGGAAATGCTGATTTCCGATTTCAGAGTTCCGACCTCTGTTATTTCTGTTGGATTTTGAATGAGCGCAGTGTCGGGGCTGAAGCTGATAAAGCGGAAAACGCTTTCACTCACAGTTGAGTGAATGTGGCTGGTATGACACAGGCCAATGTAAACAGTATCGCTCATGCCGATGGTGGACGTATGCACGTCCGTCCAGGAAATGCTGTCGTTCGAAACCGAACCGGTAAATGAATTACCTGCACGTGTCATGCGCAGCCACACCGGTGCGTGAAAACTGGTGTCGTTATAATTGGCTGTGTAGCTGGTGTTGTTGTTTCTGCGGTGAAATGCCGCCCCGTTGCCCGGTGTAATCGCCATCATGGCATGCAGTGAATTGCTGTCGAGTGTTTCGCGAATCATCACTCCTGCTTTTGACCATGGATAAACATCCTCTATCAAAACACAGTAAGCTGTTATTGTCACATCGCCATGCACCTGCTGATACATGTATTGAAACTCATCATCATAATCCCAGATATCCTTACCTGAACCTTTCATGTGAAAAGTTTGCGTAGACGACTCGTAACAAACATCACCGGCAATACCCGGCTGGCCTATGTCCTGATGTACCCATTGAGCAGGAGGCGGAACACAATCGGTGATGAAATTTTGGGGCAGCGAAAACCCGCTTGTTAAGTTTCCGTTGCATTGACTTTGCACGCGAAAAACATATTTGGTGTTGGCAATAAGCCCATTCAACAAATACGTATTTGTGGTGGCATTCACAGTTGTCCAGTCTGGACTTTGCATAGCTTTATACTGAACAAAATAATTTCCGTTTCCGGAAGCATTCCAATGTAACAGGGCAGCAGTCATGGTAATGTTGGTGACAAAAAGAGAATCGGTTGGATTACAAACGGGAATCGAATAAAGTGGCGATTCCCAAACGCCTCTGCCAAAAAATGAAACACGCAAAACAGCGTTGGCGGTTCCATTATTAAAAATCATCAGGTCGCGCGCTTGTGCAATGGTGGGCATGCCGTATGAATAATTCAGCCAATTGCTCATAGTTGAATTTTTGTAATAAACCGTATTACCTACTAATGCATATACAGATTCGTCATCAGCGTACCTGTCGGCAACAATTTTTTTGATGTTACTGTTTGGGAGGTTCGCGGTAACACTCACAAAGTTTTGTCCCTTATTAATTGACCGGTAAATTTTACTGTTGCATGAAACATAAACCACATTACTATCGTTTGGCATACTGGCGATAGCAGCATAAACATTGGTGCTGTTTGGTAAAGTGACACCGGTTGTCCAGATCGGTGTTGCATCCAACGCATTATCGCTGCGGTAGATTTTTTTGTTGTTATCAACTGCGTATAAAATATTCGGATGACCGACTACGGTTCTTATATCCATCAACTGCACACCGATATTTGAAATTTGACTCCAGGAAAAATTATTGCTACTGAGTGTGTCGCAACGCCAAATATTATCGAGTGAAGCAAAAGTCAGTTGAGGTGCATCGGGCGTAAACTCCATCCGCACACTGTTATCGGGAATAAATGGAAAGTTCATGCTTTTTTCGCCACCGGTTAATCCCCTGCGATTTCCGTCCCCAATTTCGTAACAGTAATCGGATGAGAGAAAATCAAAGGTAATGGTAGAAGTCCAGTCGCCACCACGGTTGGTGTACCAGTTGTAGTAGCTCATGTAAAGTTCACCATTATCCTGTGTTCCTCCATTTAGATATCCGCGGTGTAGATTACTTTGTGCTACATGATAAAACTCTGTGTTGTTTAGGAAATCGCATTTCGCATTCCAGTGTTTTGCAGTATCGCTGCTTGTCCAGACACCGCCATCATTTGAGTTCAGCAACTCATCAGAGTTGGCAGGATTAAATTCATAATCATGCATATCGGTATGGCAATTCGTCCACCAGTTGGTGAGTTTTTCCCAGGTATAACCTCCGTCCAGCGAGCGCCAGTGACAATGGGCGGAAAGAAAAAGCCAGTCCGGATTTTGCGGGTGTGCAATTAAAGTAAAGTCGTAATTGCCCTGTCCATCTTCATCAACCGCATAACCCACCAGACTCTGGTTATAATCGTTTTTCACGGTCGTCCACGAATCGCCACCGTCATTAGAGCGAAGAACATTGCCCCGATTGGCAATCATGGCTACATAAACTCTATTGGTATCAGCCGGTGTAACGGCCAGGCGCATCCCTTCGCCATCGTTGTTCGGAATAGAAACACCGTTGGTTAGGGTATCCCATGTTTCACCCAGATTTTTGGAGCGGAGGATCTCTGTATAGCTAACTGCATAAATGGTAGAAGTTCCGGTAACCGGTTTGTAAGCCATATCCGTAAAGTTACCGGCAGAAAGTTTTTCATTCCAGGTAGCACCGCCATCGTACGTTTTAAAAATACCATCATCGGTGGCGGCAATAATTACATTATGGTCAACCGGTGACATCAGCATTTCAATCACCAACCGGTTTCCCATTCCGTTATTGGATGGGTTCCAGGTGTTTCCTGCATCCACACTTTTCCAGCAAGCATAGAGACTTCTTCCGTAATAATTGGCATCGCCACCACCCAGATAAAGAACAGAGTCGTTCGTGTAATCAATACAAACACTTGCGAAAGAATGTTCGGGCAAATTATCGGTGCCTGTAAAATTCCAGATGGTGCCGCTGTTGCTACTCATCCATAAGCCACCGGTGGCCGATACGGCATAAACCTTGTTTGGATTGGTTGGATGAAATTTAATTTGCGAAACCCGACCCATGCCGTTTATCTGCCCAGAAATATCGGTAGGAAATTTTGAGGGACCGGATAAGCTCCAGTTGCCCTGCATTTGGGCTTCAGAAAAATTCAGCAATAAAAAACTGATGGCACAAAGAAGTCCGTGTTGCTTTTTCATTCGTTTCGTCAGTGGTTCGCTTTCGATTCTTTCCAGATTTTCATTCGTTCTTCGGCACTCATTATACTGCCGTCATCCTTTACATATGGACGGGCTTGCATCTCCCAATGGTTGAATTTTTTTACCTCAAAAGCCAACTTCGCTTCTTCATGTTTTTCTTTTTGCGCAGCGCTGGGGTCTTCTTTTACACTTCGCTTTTTCCTTTTGAATTTGGCTTCGCTCTTTTCAATCCGCTGTTTCAGTTTTTCATTCTTCCCCATTTCCTCTTCCTCCATTACCGGAAACCGGTGCGCAGTAAAATATAGCTCGAATGCCTTAAGTGCTTCAAAATAATTCGTGTGTTCATCTTTTATCATCTCCATCCAAACCGGTTTTTTTTCCATTTCCCTTTTGGTGAAATGAGTTTTGGATTGCGCGAAAGAGGATAGCGCCAGAAGTGTAACTGCGTATGTAAAAAAAGATTTTCTAAAAAACATTAGCTGAATTAAGCTTGCGAATTTATTTGTTTACCACAAACCTTCGTGTGAGTTTGCCATTAGCGGTTTCAATACCTACAAAATAAACTCCGCTCTCCCAACTTACAGTTGAGATTTGGTAGGTAGAAACTGTTGGGGTATTGGTAAAAATTCTTCTCTCGGTTATATCAAAAATCTCAACCATGGTTTTTTTAAGTTCGAACTGCGGACAGGAAACAATCAGTTCATCGTGTACCGGATTGGGGTAAACTGCCAATTGCCAACCTCCAGCCGCCAAGTCTTCAATTCCGCTCACTACCACACTTTGCTGTACCACGCAACCCAATGAGTTTTTTACATACACCGTATAGTTTCCGTTGGCAGGAACAATGAGCGTAGACGTTTGCTGATATGTAATTCCATCGAGCGAATACAACAGCGTTTCGTTGCCTGCATGGGCATTTACAATAATGTTGCCGGGGTTTCCGCCAACCGATGGATTGGTGGAGACGGATGCAATTACAATACTATCCGGGTTATGAAATTCCACAGTGACCACCCTTGAGCAGCCGGAAGCCGTATCGGTAACCGTAGCTACATAAAACCCCGGACCCAAATTCTGGAGTGTAGTGAAGGTCAGGGCGTTTGACCACACCACATCATAATCAGAAGCAATGCCGGTGGTGCAAAAAACCGAAGCCTGTCCATCATTACTTCCCTTGCAGGTAATAGGTGTTTCTGTTATACCCGCATTGAAATTGCAGGAGTCGCAGTTGTATTTTCTGAGATTGGTAATGGCGCGGTATAAATTCAACCTTCCGTTGGTTACGGTAATGTTGTTGAGGGATGAATTCCACTCGGCCGCATCGAGAATATACTGTTTAATAAGCAAGGCAATCGAATCGGGCTGCTCGTAGTATTTATCTATTAAAGATTTACAGGCTGCCGCATACATGGCACCTACCGTACCTGCCAGATGCGGGCTGGACATAGAGGTACCGGTCATATTTCCATAATTATTTGACGGAATAGTAGAATGTATACCATAGCCCGGTGCCCCTAAGTCAATGCTTATTTTTCCATAACCCGCACTTACATTTTTTGCATCATTGGGCAAAGTATTAGTAACCGAAATCAGCCAGTTACTCGGGCACTCGGTGGGAATATCATGTTGAGCATCCACATTAGTATTAGCATTAGCTGTAGCAGCTGCGCTTAAAATTCCTACAGCTCCCATTGAATCATACATGGCGCACCAGATTGGGAAGTCGGTAGGAATACCATTGTCCACTCCAAAGCTTGAATTGGTAGAAACAATAAAAGCGCCTTTTGTTCCGAAGGTGTTGTTGTAAACTAAACGCATGGTGCGTACGTAATCGTACGCCTTTACCACATCCGATTCGGTTTCTGATGAACCGGCTATTGCCAGAATTTTTGCGCCCCAGCAAACTCCTGCAACACCCTTTCCATTATTGCCGATGGCAGCAGCAATGCCCGCTACATGCGTAGAATGACTGGCAGAAAAACCGGTGCTGTTTACATCGCCATTATTATTAAAAACGTTCCAGCCGTTTACATCATCAATGTAACCGTTGCCGTCATCGTCAATACTGTTGCCGGGTATTTCGTTGTGATTAACGAAGTAATTCAGGTCTTCGTGATTCAAATCGAACATGTCGTCAATTATGGCAATTACAATAGTGTCACCATCGGCTGTAACGTTCTTATGGTTAATGCCCCATGCCTCAGTCGCTTCAATATCATCTCCGGGAATTCCGGTGATGCCTCCAACTACCTGACCGGTGTTCATCATGTTCCACTGTAAAAAAAAGTCAGTATCGTTTGGAATGAGCGAACGTTGTTTAATGCGATGATTGAACTGCGCCAGTTTTATGTTTTCATTGCGCTGTAGCTCCAGTAGAAAATCCTCAGATAAACTAGTGGCGGTACGCTCCAACAGATAAATATTCATGCGGGGAGAAAGGCATTCTTTAATTTTTACAGAAGGAAATTGTTGCAGCACACTCTCCATAGAATGTGACGGCCTGAGCATCACAATAAACTGATTCAAAATACGGTGGTCATCTTCTTCAAATTGAGAGAAACCATTTAAAAACAGCAATAAGAAAAAAACAAGTCCCAAGCCCCTAAACAAGGGCTTCCCGTTTGTAAACATGTTCATGGAATTGTCTTTCATTATTTAAAGATAGTGCAAAGTCCGCTCTTTTTACGCCCAGGGAGTTCTGCTGCTAATTTGCATTTATCCATTCTTCGGCAACTTTCAGCACTTTTTCGCTTTCCCATATCTGTTCAATGTTGGGCATTGCCATTATTTTATCGAGCAGTTCGTTTTGTTTTTCGCCACGTAGTTTTGCCTCGTTGTAACTGAGGTCGCTGAAGACCACCATGCTGTAGTGGGTCATAAAACGAGGAGAAAACTTTTCGGCAATTCGCTTTTCAATTTGTGTACGCAGCTGAAAATCTTTGCGTCCGCTCAGGTCGCGCATTTCAATATAGTTGTGCAGGGCCAGTTCAAGAATGGCATCGCCATTCGGTTTGCGCTGATGCTGATATTTATCGAGCGCCATCGGCCAGTCTTCGTTGGTGGCATCCAGAATTTCATCCAGTTCCTTCACATCTTCAAAACCGCAAATCATTCCCTGACCGTAAAACGGTACAATGGCATGTGCTGCATCGCCAATCAAAGCCGCATTTTTATACACCCATGGAAAACAACGGATGGTAACAAGCGATGAAGTAGGATTCTCATTAAACGTTTTGGTCAGCTCCGGCATCAGCGGCAGCGAATCGGGAAAATGCTTTTTAAAGAAAGCCGTAACATCAGCATCGGTTTTAAGCGAGCCGAATGAGTTCTCGCCTTCCATGGGCGCAAACAGCGTAACGGTAAAACTTCCATCCAGATTCGGTAACGCAATCATCATAAAATTTCCGCGCGGCCAAATGTGCAGAGCATTCTTTTCCATTAAATGTTTGCCTCCTTCGCCCGGTGGAATATGCAGCTCTTTATAAGCATAAGGCTCATATTGCTGATGCAGGTTGAAGTTAGGCGTAATCTGCATTTTGTAACGCACCTCGCTGAACGCGCCATCGGCACCAAAAATAATATCGGTGTTTTTCACCGCTACATTTTCGCCATCAGGCTTTTCGAAACTCAGGTTGCTTTTATCAAAATCGACACCGGTACAGCGGTGGTCGAAATAAAAATGCACGTCCTTAAATTTTTCAGCTTCTTCTACCATCAGGCGGTTCAGGTCGCCACGGCTTAC
The DNA here is from genome assembly GCA_903927935.1 of uncultured Bacteroidota bacterium. Lineage (GTDB taxonomy): Bacteria > Bacteroidota > Bacteroidia > Chitinophagales > LD1 > Bog-950. The sequence goes on from CAIYOV010000522.1 coordinate 10,783, forward strand.
CGAAAAAATTGCTTGTCCTTCTTTGCCGTAAGGTGTAAGTTGCGTGTTGCCGTTCAGGTCGTGAATCATGCGCCCGTGCATGGGTATTGCCATTTCGGTCACCGCTTTATCTAAACCAATTTTGCTCAGAGCCTTCCAGCCGCGGTAACTAAGCGCAAGATTAATGGAGCGCCCGCCTATATAACCGGCTTTGCGCATATCGGGCCTGCGCTCATACACATTTACTTTATGTCCGCGCTTGCTCAAATAGCAGGCAAGCATAGAGCCCACTAAACCGGCTCCTACAATGGTGATGGATTTTTGCATGGGGCTAAACTATTTTTAAAAAGTCAAAAGTGAAAAGTCAAAAGCTAAAAGGAGAATGCCTGTATTCACTTTTAGCTTTTCAATCAAACAACGAATACTGCACAGTGCGATAGGGCACCAGGTTATGGTTCGAAGAAATGTTTTCAGCGGGATGCTGAATGTGATAAACCGGACTTTCCTTATCGCGCGAAGCCACGGCAATAGTCAGTTCACTGGCAAAGGGGCTGAATAAATCGAGCGCCAGTTCGGGCCGGTTATTGTTTTGCGAAAGATGCGACAATAGCAGGTGGCTCAAAAACCGGGACCGGTGACCTACAAATAATTGCAGTGCCTCATCATTCGACAAATGCCCCTTACCGCCACGTATCCGTTTTTTCAGGTGGCGAGGGTAACCGCCTTCTTCCAGCATTTGATCATCGTAGTTGCTTTCTAAAAACACCGCATGGCATTGGCGGAAATAATGAACCGTTTGCTTGCAGACTTTACCTATATCGGTCAGCACACCAATTTTTATTCCGTTGCCTTCTACTATAAAGCTGTAAGGGTCGGCTGCATCGTGCAGTTTCTCGAAAGCCGTTACGCGCAGTCCACCGATGTTCACCGGTGCGGTATTGAAATGACAAACCAGCTCCTGCGGCAAAGCCATTCCGCTGCCCCGCAGGGTAGCTGCACTGATGTAAACCGGCAGGCGGTATTTTTTGGCCAGCACCGGTAAGCCGCTGATGTGGTCGCCATGCTCGTGCGAAATAAAAATGGCCTTTACCTGTTCCATGGCCAGACCGAGAATAGCCATTCGTTTTTCGGTTTCGCGGCAACTGATGCCTGCATCTATCAGCACCGCCTCGCTGCCATTGCCCACATAATAGCAATTGCCGTTACTGCCCGAATTTAAAGAAGCGATGAAGAGAGACATACCGCGAAACTAGGAACAAAGTTTAGTTAAGGGAATGAAATATGAAGTGAAAAGTCAAAAGTCAAAAGCTAAAAGTGAGAGCAGCCGCCACCGGTATTACTTTTAGCTTTTGACTTTTACCTTTCTACTTAAAACAACGAAACCTGCCCGGGCTTAATTATTTGGTAGTGGCAGCCCCCATCTTCACCCCCAGTTTTTCATATTCAATATCGTTTGGCTCCCACAATTCAATTTTGTTGCCTTCCGGGTCCATGATGTGAACGAACTTACCATACTCCACTGTTTCAATCGAGTCCACAACGGTTACTCCGTTTTTCTTTTGTTCTGCTATAAGCGCTTCAAGGTTTGCAACCCGGTAATTAATCATAAAGTCCTTGGTTGAAGGTTCAAAATAACTGGTCTTTTCGTTGAACGGACTCCATTGAGTAAACCCCTTTTGGGTGGTGTCAACCCCTTGTCGCCATTCAAATACGGCCCCATACGCGTTTGTATTTAAACCCAGATTGGCGGCATACCATGTTCTCATTTTTTTAGGGTCTTTGCACTTAAAAAAAATACCGCCAATGCCGGTTGCTTTTTTCAGGACGGGGACCTCACCTGCCGGTTTCGATAAAAATGTGTTGAGCGCATAGCCCATGCCGAACGATACGACAAGAGCTATGGAAATGATGATTGATTTTTTCATGCAGTAAATGTAAATAGAAACTTATAAGCCGGTGCTATCCCGATAGCTATCGTGACCAAGAAGGCGAAATCAATAGTTTTGCGCCATGGACTTAGATTACAAAACCGAACAGGATAAACTGGATATGATTAAACACGGCATTGAACAGTTGATGCCGGCCAACAAAATATTGGGGATAGAAGTGGTGGAAATAAAGGCAGGCTATGCGCTGCTGCGCGTTCCGTTTAAAGAAGACTTTATAGGAGATTTTATTCAGGGCCGCTGGCATGGCGGTTTTTTGGCAAGCATTGCCGATACCGCAGGAGGAATTGCCGGAACCACAGCGCTTAACTCACCGCTCGACCGGATTAACACCATCGACATGCGGATGGATTACCTGCACGGGGCTGTTAAAAAAGATATTTATGCCAAAGCCCGAATTATCAAGAACGGCAAAACAATAATAAAGGTAGATGTGGAATTGTTTCAGGACGAAAGAGAAGAGCCCGTGGCATTGGCGCGATGCGTTTATAGTATTCTTAGAAATGAAAATTAGATTTCAGCTTGTTGGAGATAACAGCAACAAGAGCAAAACAACCTTCAACTCAAATCACTTCCTCCCACCAACTCCAAGGCCTCCTTCAAAGTTTTAACCTGCTTTTTAAAGACATAGCAGGTTTTTAAAATCTGCCAGATCTATCACTTACAAATATTTTCTTGTAAACTCTTAAAAACCCTCATTTCCATTTAAAATTTTGCATTATTGAGTCATTTCACCCTGTTTTCGTCCACTTCTGTCTTTACTCCGTTGACTTCTATCCTGTTTCCGTTGACATAGCTCTTTGCTCCGTTCGCTTTGCTCAAGCCTCCGTTGCCATAGCTCATGTCTCCTTTAGCTTAGCTTCTTCCTCCGCCCCCTTAGCACTCATCTCTTTCCGTTTCACTTATGCCTATGTTGCCTTCGCACTCCCACTAATCCTGCCCGACCGTATTTTCTCGTGCTTAAATTTTTACTTTCGCATCACAAAATTTTTGAACTATGGCTTTAGAAGAAACAATCGACAACGACATTAAAGCGGCTATGATGGCCAAAGACGAAGCGCGCCTGCGGGCAGTGCGCGCCATTAAAAGCGAAATAATTAAAGCTAAAACCGAAAAAGGCGCCAACGGAGTTATCAGCCCCGAAAAAGAAGTGCAGATGCTGCAGAAAATGGTAAAACAGCGCAGAGATTCTATTAGTGAATTTGAAAAAGCCAACCGTCAGGATTTAATAGATAAAGAAAAAGGCGAAGTAGAGGTGATTGAAAAATATCTGCCGGCCATGATGAGCGAAGCAGAGGTGGTAGAGATTGTAAAACAGGCTATTGCGGCTACCGGTGCTACTACCCAGAAAGAAATGGGCAAGGTAATGGGTATGGTCGGCAAACAATTAGCCGGCAAAGCAGATAATAAATTAGTCGCCGACACCGTTAAGCGTTTACTGAGCTAAACCAAACCCACACTATAAATGGTTTTCGATATCCTCTTTCTGGTATTTATTGCCGTTGGTTTTTACCAGGGCTTTAAAAACGGCATTATCTATTCCCTGTTTTCCATTCTCGGATGGTTCCTTGGTATTGTAGCCGCACTTAAGTTCAGCTACATGATGGTGAACCTGCTACACGGCTATGCCCACCTTGAACCAAAAACATTAGCCATTGTTGCTTTTGTTTTGGTGCTGGCTTTGGTTGTTGGTTTAATGAAACTGATTGCCTGGGGCCTCGAACAAATTCTGAAATCGTTTTCCATGAATCTGTTCAATCAGATTTTCGGAGGCATTCTTCACTCGCTGGTGGGGCTTTACGTACTCTGTGTGTTCATCTGGTTCATGAACCGCTTAGATGTGGTACCGGTTAAACAAAAAGAAACTTCGCATGTGTATCCGTACATCTCTAATCTGGCTCCTAAAGTAATGGAGGTATCGGGCAAGGTGGTGCCGATGTTTAAAGACACCTTTGACAAGTTTGATGATTTGCTCGACACACATGTTTCAAGTAATTAAAATTGGTCCTTCTTTTAGATAACTACGACTCGTTTACCTATAACCTCCGCGATTATATTTTGCAATGCGGAAAAGAATGCCGTGTTATCCGCAACGATGAAATGACTTTAGATGAAATTCAAAGCCTGAATTTTTCTTCTGCCATTATTTCACCCGGTCCAAAAACTCCTCACGAAGCCGGCATTACGTTGAAGTTCATAGAGCGCTTTCATAAAACGAAACCGATACTCGGTATTTGCCTCGGACATCAGGCAATAGGGGAATTCTTCGGAGCAAAGCTGGTCAAGGCAATAAAACCGATGCACGGAAAAACTTCTGTCATTACACACAACAAAAGTTATCTCTTCAAAAACCTGCCCGATGAATTCGAAGTAATGCGCTATCACTCGTTGGTTCTTCAGGAGCTTGAAAAAACAGAATTACAGATAACCGCCACCATCAAAGAAAATGAAGTAATGGCCTTTGCTCATCCGGTGCTCAGAATTGCCGGTGTTCAGTTTCACCCTGAATCTATTCTTACCCCTACCGGTTTGCAGTTAATGAAAAACTGGTTTGAGTTTATTGGGTAGTTATTCAGACACAACAAACCGGCTGTTCATATCACTTAACGCAAACGCAATTTTATTTTCTCTCCAAAAAATTACATTCGTTGCGAACCAATTTCCCTGAATGACATTTGAAGTAAAGCACGAACAACGGTTTAGTTATTGTGAAGAAGGAAATGGCGAAGCCATCGTTTTATTGCACGGTCTGTTTGGTGCCCTCAGCAACTTCAATCATCTCATCACTTATTTTTCGCCTGATTATAAAATAGCCATTCCGCTGCTGCCTTTATATACGCTTGAAATTGACCAAACCACCGTTACCGGTATGGTAGATTATGTAGATGAGTTTATTGAATACAAAAAATATTCGCGCGTACATCTCATCGGCAATTCGCTGGGCGGACACATTGCACAGATGTATTACCTGCGCAAACCCGAAAAAGTTAAAACCATGACGCTCACCGGCAGTTCCGGTTTGTTCGAAAATTCTTTAGGCGATACTTACCCACGCAAGGGCGATTACGATTTTGTGAAAAAGAAAACCGAGGCCACTTTCTTCGACCCTAAGATGGCCACCAAAGAACAGGTGGATGAAGTTTTTGAAATAGTAAACAACCGCGCCAAGGTTATCCGGTTAGTAAGCATGGCTAAATCTGCTGTGCGTCACAACCTGCGGGATGAAATTCCGAAAATGAACGTACCGGTGTGTTTAGTCTGGGGTAAAGAGGACAACATTACTCCTGCATTTGTGGGCGAAGAATTCAGAAAGTTGCTGCCGAATGCAGAGTTACACATTATAGAAAAATGCGGTCATGCGGCCATGATGGAGCACCCGGAGCAGTTCAATAAAATTCTGGAAAGTTTTTTGTCAAAGAATCAGTAAATCGTTTTGAAGTGAAAAGAATTGTCATAGAATTGTAAAAAACAAAAAATAACGGCAAACAAGCTTAACCTTTTACGCTTTTATACGTCTAATAAAATATAACCTAATGATAGCGCCAGAGCTCATATCACATACCGTTCCTCCCGTTCACTTAGATGACACCGGAGAGCAAGCCATGATGATTATGCACGAGTACAACGTAAGTCAGTTGCCCGTAGTAGATGGCAACAGCTACATAGGCCTGGTGACCATGGAAGATATCATCAATATCAAGCACCTCAGTAATCCGCTTCAGAGTTTCACACAAACATTCCGCAAACCATTTGTAAAAGATACCGCTCATATTTTTGATGTAATGAAAGCGGCCATCGAATTTAATGTGCGGGTGGTACCGGTAATAAATGATGAACAGCGTTACCTCGGCTTAGTTTCTGCCGAAAGCTGTTTGCGCGCTTTTGCCATTTTAAACTCAGTAAAAAATGCCGGTGGCATTTTAGAACTTGAAATACCGGTGAAAGATTTTCTGATGAGTGAGGTGGCAAAAATTGTAGAAGAGAACGAAGCAGAGATTCTTTGCCTTTACACCAATATCAACCAGCAGGAGCAAAAAGTTGAAATCACCATCAAGTTAAATACTACCGAAGTTTCTGCCATCGTTGCCGCGTTCGAGCGTTACGAATACGAAGTAATAGCTATTCATAACGACACCGAGTACACCGAAGACCTGAAAGACCGTTACGATTCGCTGATGCGTTATCTGAATGTGTAATTGCCTCTTTCTTCCTCTCAAATTCTCCCTCGGTAATTCTTCTATTTTTGCCGCTCGCTGAAAATAATGAGGGTTCAAAAATTTTTCGTTTTCTTATTCATCCTGATAGCAAAAATTTCTGTTGCCCAAACCGTAACCGAATTTTTTGGTAAAGTAACCGATGCTACCACTAAGGAAGCCTTGCCTTACGTGAATGTGCGCCTGTTTGGCGGAGTTCCGCGCGCCACTATGACCGACCCTAAAGGTGAATTTCGTATCCGTAGCGTAGAAAAAGTAGACTCCATTGTTTTTTCATCTATCGGTTACCGCTCCAGAAATGTTCACGTTAAACGGGGCGGAGTTCAGGAAGTGAACATTGCTATGGGTTCCGATGAATTAAAACTGACAGAGATTACTGTAAAGGCCGGAAAGAAACGCAAGCGTGTAATTGACACCACTGCCAATTATGTTTTTTATCAGGTGCTTAAACACAAAGACCAGAACCGGGAGAATAATTTAGTGAGTTATAAGTATGAGAACTACGACCGGTTACAAATTTCGCTTTTAAACCCTTCGCAGAAATTTCAGAATTTTTTTCTGTTCAAACCATTCCGGTTTGCTTTTGAAAACAAAGACACTACCGCAGAAGGAAGCATGTACATTCCCGGAGTGATTAAAGAAACGGTGAGCGATGTTTACTTCCGTTCACATCCCAAAAAGCAACAGCGGGTTTATGTAAAGGGCGAAAAAATGACAGGCGTTGATAATCCAACGGTATATCATTTAGTGGATGTGGAATTTCAGGAGACGGACCCGTACAATAGCCTCTATTATTTTGCCCGGACCTATTTCAGCGCTCCCTTTGCTCCCATTGGTTTAAGCACCTACTATTTCTATGTGACCGACACTGCAAAAATGGATGGAAGAGTTTCATACAAATTACATTTCGTTGGAAAAACAAAAGAAGACCTAGCATTGAAAGGTTATGCCTGGATCGACTCTGCCACCTGGGCCATCCGGTATATTCAGTTTCGGCCAAACGAAAAAGCAAACCTGAATTTCATTAATGAATATGATGCAAAAATTGATTTCACTCTGGTGGATGGGAAATACTGGATGAAGAGCCGCGAAGAAATGGGTTCCGTGGGTTCCTTGTTTAAGAAAAAAAATAAGCTGGGGTTATATGTTCAGAAATTAGTAGAGAAGCGAAATTTTGAAACCAATGTGCTATTCCCCGATAGCTTTTTTGCAGGACCCGAAGAAAGAATTTTGTTAGACAGTGCACGCTCGCACCGTAAGGAATACTGGGACACTGCCCGTTTTTCTGCGCTCTCAAAAACACAGGAAAGAGTTTTTGAAATTTCCGACACATTCAAACTGGTTCCGGCATTCAGAGCATATCAATGGTTTGGCGTTTTCTTTACCTCTGCTTTTGCCGATGCCGGCCCTCTTAGTATCGGCAGGGTGTTGAATTTCGGGAGCAAAAACAACATTGAAGGCTGGCGTGTTCGTTTCGGGTTTGAAACCAATCCCCGGTTTTTGAAACGCGGTACACTGGGCAATAATTTTTTGCGCACGTTTTACTTTACGTGTTATGGGGCCTATGGCTTAAAAGATAAAGACTGGAAGTACCTTGCGCTCATGCGCATCAACCTTCCACGGAAGAACGAACGGTGGCAATCATTGGAGGCTTCCTACCGGTATGATATACGGGTAGCCGGACAGGATGAAAGCCAAACCCTGCTTACGTTCGATAACATTGTTACACTCATCAGCGGCAAAACATTGAGCAAGGCAATGAAGGTGCGTGAGTTCAACATCAACTACGAAAAAGATTGGGTAAAAGATTTCTCCACCATTACAGGGTTCAACGAAAAAGTATTTTACGATGTACCAGGAGTATCTAATTTTTCGCATAAAGTGAACGAAGTGCTTACACCGGTTAAGCAATTTAATGTGACGGAGTTTATGATAGACACCCGCTATTCGCCCAGAACTTTATATACGGCCGGAGTCTTCTATCGCTATTTTTCCACTACAAAAGATCCGGTGATCATGTTTCGTTACATTGCCGGTGTGGGTAGTATACAGAGCGACCATTTCAATTACCACAACTTGCAGTTCACGCTCAAGCAGCGGTTGTTTTCTGCTATTGGTTTCACGAACTACTCATTTAAAGCGGCAAAAATTTTAGGCCGGGCACCTTATACTACCTGCTACCTCACACAGGGAAATCTGGGTGTGTTGTTAGACAAATTCAATTATAACCTCTTAAGCGATTTTGAATTTGTAAGCGACCAGTATGCACAGCTTTGGATTGAGCATCATTTTAACGGCTTTTTCTTCAATAAAATTCCGGGCTTTAATAAATTAAAGTTGCGCGAGGTGATTATTTTCAAAAGTCTGATTGGAAGTTTCAGCAAGAAAAATGCAGAAGTGCTGACGGTTCCTGCCGAATTAAAAGCACCAGGTCCGGTGCCTTATATTGAGTTAGGATTTGGCATCGAAAACATCGGCTATCTGTTTCGCGTAGATTTTTTGTGGCGCGCCACTTACCGCAATACCGGTGGGCAGAATTGGGGAGTTAAGTTTATACTTAAACCGAGTTTCTAATTTCTTGCCGATAGCTATCGGGATAATTTCTAATTTTCCACCATGATTGCCATTTTCGGAAAAAGCTTCAATAAAAAAAATTCGGTTCACGCACAGGAACTTTTCGATTATCTCGAAAAAAAGAAAATGAAGTTTGTGGTAGAGAAAAAATTTCTTCAGATGATGAAAGAAGAAATGGAATTAAAAGCCGAAGCCGATACATTTGAAAATTTTAATGCCGTAAAGAAAGACACCGATGTCGTGTTCAGCATGGGTGGTGACGGAACAATTCTGGATGCAGTGGTGATGATTCAGGAAAGTGAAATTCCGATTTTGGGTATCAACTTCGGGCGGCTGGGTTTTTTGGCGAGTTTAGGCAGGGACCAGATTCATGCTGCTGTAGATGCTATTGAAAAAGGCAGCTACATGATTGACAAGCGCACGCTCATACAACTGCAAACCAACAAACCCTTGTTTGAAGACAGCATTGCGCTGAACGATATGACCATTCAGCGGAGAGACCAAAGCAGTATGATAACCGTGAACGCCTACCTGAATGGCGAACTGCTGAACACTTATTGGGCAGACGGTTTAATTATTGCCACGCCTACCGGCAGCACCGGTTACTCGCTTAGTTGTGGCGGACCAATTATTTATCCCACATCAAACAACTTTGTAATTACACCGGTAGCCCCGCACAACCTGAACGTGCGCCCCATGCTGGTAAATGACGATGCCATACTTTCGTTTGAAGTAACCGGCAGAGGTGACAGTTTCCTCTGCACCCTCGATGCCCGCTCCAAACCCATCGATTCCTCTTTTCAGTTAGCGGTAAAAAAAGCTCCTTTCCACGCCAATATTGTGCGCCTGACAGACCAGAGCTTTTTGACTGCCCTTAAAACAAAATTGAATTGGGGCAGCGACCAAAGGAATTGACCTGATATCGGCCCCCCGAACAACATTTTGCATTCTCCCCCGTTAATACTTTCTTCGCGCCCTCGTAAATGAAAAGATTGTTTCCACATATAGGCAAATGTCATCCTGAGCGAAGTCGAAGGATGTTGTTTTACCTATTGCCTATTGCCTGTTGCCTACTTACTCTTTCCTCACAAGCTCAAATCCACGAGTTTGGTGTTTGGGGGGGCATGACCAATTACTTTGGCGACCTTAACACCAAAACCTCTTTCAAGTTTGCACGACCGGGTGCCGGTGCGTTTTACCGCTACAACATTAAATACCGCGGGGCATGGAAAACCTCTATCAACTGGGGAATTGCCGAGTTTGATGATGCCAAAACAAACACTGCCTGGAATTTACAGCGCAATCTTTCGTTCAAAACCGACATCTTCGATGTTACTTCCGTTATTGAATTCAATTTCTTTAAGTTTGATAAAGCCGATTCGAAAGGAAAACATTGGTGGACTCCGTATATCGGAACCGGGCTTACGGTTTTTTTCTTTAACCCCAAGGCTATGTATAAAGGCGAGTGGCACTATCTGCAGCCACTGGGCACCGAAGGGCAAAACGACCCCAGCTATTCGGGCGTTAAAAAATACAGGCTTTACAGTTTGGCTATTCCTATTGTGGGCGGCTTTAAATTTTCGTTTAAACGAAACTGGAACATTGGCATTGAGGCAGGCGTACGCAAAACATTTACCGATTACCTGGATGATGTAAGCGGAAAATATCCAAGTTATGCCTCGCTGCCGGGTGGCTCTACCGGTTTGGCTGCCGCTCTCAGCGACCGGTCGAACGAAAACGGTGGCGAAAAAATTGGCAAGCCCGGCTATCAGCGCGGCCAATCGCCTAAGTTCGATGATTATCTTTTTGGCGGCATTACTATTTCATATACTATTATGAAAGTGCAGTGCCCAAGCCCCAATGGCACTTACAGGTAAACTCATTTCTTTTTTGCAATACAAAATTTGATGGGGTTCCCCGCTCAAAGCAGCGGGGCGCGTTATCCGTTACAACTCCTCGTGCCTCACAAATAAATTACAGCAACGCACACTGCGGGGTTTCCACTACTACCGCTAACCTGAATAGCCAAATGCAGTAATACAACAATAACTTAGCAGCATTAAATTAATGCTGCACTACCACTTTGCCTTTGGCAATTATGCTTTGATTGCCGGTAACATCATAAAAGTATAAGCCATTGGCTATATCTTTTACACCCCATTGGTAATTACCCCATGTTTCGATAGCAGTAAAGCGATGCACCAATGCGCCCTGCGCATTGTATATTTTTATTTCTGCCACGCATTGCTCAGGTGAGAGATAAATTTTAAAGTTGATGTTATCAGAAGCCGGATTTGGAAATACACTAATAAACGAAGAAGAAGTTACCTCTTGCACTGCATTAGGTGCGCTTATGTGTATCCATACTCTGGCGGTATCGGTAAAATCTGCCGCGCGAGTTATAAGAGTAATTAAGTAATCTCCGGTATCAGCAAACTGGTGGGTGGGGTTAAGTGCAAAGCTGCTATCACCATCGCTAAAATACCATTGCCAACTGCAAAGTTTTATGGTGGTGTTTGTAAAGGTTATTTGGTTATTGCCGGTTTGAGTATAAATAAATTGGGTATGGGTAGTATCTATATCGTAATACCCGCAAGTATCTGTTACCAACAAAAACGCATCGGTGTGAGTTATTGCCTGATGAAAAGCATAACCAGCAACAATTATTTTGTTATTGGCAAAAGCCCAATCCTCACCATATTCATGCTCAAACCTTCCATCATTATAGTGCCCGATTACTCTTTCCCATTTATCGTTAAAGTTTTCGTCAACGCATTTCAACCATATGCGGGGGTTATGTTGAGTGTCGGTTGCATCTATTGAGTAACCTTCTAAAATATAACCATTGTTCAGTTTTTCTATGTTGTAGAAACCATCTACATACGGGGTGCGGTCAAATTTTTTGCTGGTTACAGAATCGCCATTGGCGTTTAGCCATAATACATAACCCCTACATATATCACCCCAATTAGGTGGAACTTCATTTGCAGGGTCATGAAATCGCTGTGCACCAACAAAAATAAATGCGGTATCACCTAAGGAAATTAAACTATGCTTTTTGCCGGGTTCATCAACTATGTTGGGGTGTCCGTAACGTTTATACCATATTTGATTAAATGCGCTGTCTAATTTTAATAGGGCTAGGTCGGGTACTCCGTTAGTATCGAGTGTCATGTAACCCGGCACTAAATAATTACCATCGTTCAATCTTTGAATACTGTAACCATAATCATAGTAAAGATTACCATAATTTTTTATCCATAAAAATTGACCTTCTGTATCTACTTTAGCAATATAGATTTGAGAAGTGACTAACGATGTGTCTTCACTATAACACCCCATTAAAATATAATTGCCATCTAAAGTATCTATTAGTACTTGTTGCACTCCATCTCTTACACCCAAATCATATCGGTTAAACCATATCTGATGACCGGTGCTATCTAATTTCAGCAAATAAGAA
>CAIYOV010000523.1 GCA_903927935.1 uncultured Bacteroidota bacterium
ACTGAGAAAATGAAAGTGGATTTTAAAGTAAAACACACTTCATCTAAAAACACCGTTACCAAATCGCAGATTATCCCACCCGCCCGTGTTCGCTACCTGGCTGAAATTGCAGAGAACAACGAGCGATATGATGAATGGGTGAATGAGCAATGCGCTGTTGCCACCAAATTGTATCAGTTGAACGGAGTGAAAGAAGATTTTAAAAATAGCGAGGAGGTTAAAGCTTTGCTCGCTGCCTATCAATTAAAACTGGCTCCCGAAAACTGGAAACTGATTGCTGAGTGGAACGAGAAGGTAAAAAAATATTCCAGCGATACATTTAAGTATCAGATACGCGATAAGGTGTTGGATTTGCCCTTCACTTACAAATCGCTCAGCGGAACTACGGTGCGCAAAGTGTACCTGCCGCGGTATAAAGATTGGGGCGATATTCTGAAATGGCAGTTGCAGGAAAACGTGCCAGGCGAGTTTCCTTACACGGCCGGTGTGTTTCCGCTCAAGCGCGAAGGCGAAGACCCTACGCGTATGTTTGCCGGTGAGGGCGGACCGGAGCGCACCAACAAGCGTTTCCATTATGTGTCGCTTGGCCAGCCGGCAATTCGTTTGTCAACGGCTTTCGATTCCGTTACGCTTTATGGCGAAGACCCCGACCAGCGCCCTGATATTTACGGCAAGGTGGGTAATAGCGGGGTGAGCATTGCCACAGTGGATGATGCCAAAAAATTGTACAGCGGTTTCGATTTATGCAATCCCAAAACTTCGGTGAGCATGACTATTAACGGACCGGCTCCGATGGTGCTCGCCTTCTTTATGAATGCTGCCATTGACCAGGAGTGCGAGAAATATATTCAGGAGAACAAAATCAAAATTCAAAGTTCAAAGCTCAAAGGCTTACCTAAATACAATGGCGCTTTACCAAAAGGAAATAACGGTCTGGGTTTGCAATTACTCGGTTTGAGCGGAAGCGATGTACTGCCTAAAAATGTTTACGAAAAGCTGAAAGCCAAGGCGCTCTCTTCTGTTCGCGGAACGGTGCAGGCCGATATTTTAAAAGAAGACCAGGCACAGAACACCTGCATCTTCAGCACCGAGTTTGCGCTCAAGATGATGGGCGATGTGCAGCAGTATTTTATCGAAAACAAAGTGCAGAATTTCTATTCCGTTTCTATCAGCGGTTACCATATTGCCGAAGCCGGTGCCAACCCCATTACGCAACTCGCGTTCACCCTCGCCAACGGCTTTACTTATGTAGAGTATTACCTGAGCCGCGGAATGAAGATTGACGACTTCGCGCCAAACCTTTCTTTCTTTTTCAGCAATGGCATGGACCCTGAGTATTCGGTGATTGGCCGCGTGGCGCGCAGAATTTGGGCGAAGTCGATGAAGCAGAAATACAAAGGGAACGACCGGAGCCAGAAACTGAAATATCATATTCAAACAAGCGGCCGCAGTTTGCATGCACAGGAAATTGATTTCAATGATATACGCACCACGCTGCAGGCGCTTTATGCTATTTACGATAACTGCAACAGCCTGCACACGAATGCTTATGACGAAGCCATTACCACACCTACTGAAGAAAGTGTTCGCAGGGCAATGGCGATTCAGCTTATCATCAACCGCGAGCTGGGCACGGCTAAAAACGAAAACCCTAACCAGGGTTCTTTCTTAATTGAAGAAATGACAGCACTGGTGGAAGAAGCGGTGCTCTCTGAATTTAAACGCCTGACCGAGCGTGGCGGAGTGCTGGGTGCTATGGAGCGCATGTATCAGCGCAATAAAATACAGGAAGAGAGTTTGTATTACGAGCACCAGAAACACACTGGTGAGTTTCCGATTATTGGCGTAAACACTTTCCTCAGCAAAAAAGGCTCGCCTACTATCATTCCCTCAGAGGTTATCCGCTCTACCACCGAAGAAAAAGAATTTCAGATAAGTGCGCTCAATAATTTTAAAAAGCGCCATGCCAAAGAAAGCGAAGAAGCCCTCAAACGTTTACAGCAGGTGGCCACTACCAACGGCAACCTTTTTGCCGAGCTGATGGAAACCGTAAAGCATTGTTCGCTCGGGCAAATATCTCATGCGCTGTATGAAGTGGGAGGGCAGTATAGAAGGAGTATGTAGGGAAAATTACGGCTGAATATGGACATGCAAAAAAATTGGAGCGTAGGTAATGTCTTTCTAAAAGACGCGTTCAGTTTATCTGATGAAATACTCAACAGTTTAGAGAATAAGAAGCCTCAACTTCCCATTCAGCAAAGCGTATTTTTTGATTTTGCAATCCGTGCTCATTGCTGTTTAAAGGCTACATATGTACTCTGGCAACAGTTTACTGAAAAAACAGTCTTTAAATTTCCGATTGCAATTCAGTTAAGGGTTGGAGTTTTAGATTTTATAACCTTCCTGTATCTTTTCAAATATCGAAATAATGAAAACGAATTCCGTCAAGAAGTAGACAGTTTAAATCAACAATTTTATTCTTGGATGTCGGGACATGCAGAAAATTATACAGAAGAAGAAAAATCAAGATTTGAAGTATTTCTTAAGTCACACTTTCCCCTGAAGTATGATGGTGAGGGTAATAAAGTGAAAGTTAAATCACATATCGCTTCTCAAATGGTTGAAGATGCTAAAAGAGGCGAACTGGGTGAATATGTAAATACATCTTATAATATTTATCGCTTGCTGTCGCAGTATGAACACTACTCTGAAGTTTCAAGGAAATTTATGCTTCGTCCTACAGAAGTAGATTTAGAAGAATTTATGGTAGCGATTGATTGCATTTTACTTCTTCAATACTTTTCATTCCAATTACTTGGGGTTGATGAAGTTTTATTTAAAAGGTATGAGGCCTTATATCATAACTATGTAAGTAGTTACGGTGATGGTCAAATTATAGAAACAAAGGGTATCACTTAATCCCAACTTACGTCTATCTCATTTAAAAAATCGCTTTCAACTTCTTCTTCATCGTGTCTCCGTGCGTAATCACCCCCATATTCTCATATCCCTCTATTTCGCCCATAACTCACTCCTCCGTAGCCTTAGCTCACCTTTCCGCTAACATAGCGCATGTTTCCGCCCGCTTAGCGCATACCAACTTTGCCATAGCGCACGTTTCCGTTGGCATAGCGCAGTCCTCCGCACGCATAGCGCATGTCTCCGTTGACATAGCGCGAGCCTCCGCGTGCATAGCTTTTGCGTAAAATTTTTCTGCTTTCAACCCTTTCAGCCTTTGTTGGTGTTATTACCAACAACACGTATTGCACTTCTTTCCCAATTTCCTACATTTATGAATATCAGAAAGCTTATAAATGACATTACCCCCCTATATTAAAGACCAAATCTCCAAAGGAAAAAAAAATATATTGGTGCTCAAAAAAAATCAAATCCCTTCGTGGTAATATCAACAAACTAAAACTTTGGAGAAATGAAAAACGAAACTTCCGAATTAAGAAAAGTTTACTCCCCGCTTTTTGAATCGGCCCTGCTGCAGGAGATAGAAGAAAAGTCAATGCTTTTTACTGCCGCTGCCGGGCAGGGGCTCATTAAAATGGGCCAAAACATTACGGTGGTTCCTATGATGCTAAGCGGCACACTTAAAGTAAGCCGCGAAAACGAAGACGGACAGGAATTGGTTTTATACTATGTAAAAGCCGGTCAGGGCTGCGCCATGACATTCAGTTGCGGTATGATGAGCCAGCTTAGCCAGGTGAAAGGAACAGCCGAAGAAGACCTGAGCATGCTTTGTGTGCCGGTACCGGTAATGGAAGAATGGATGCACAAATATCCATCGTGGAAAAAATTTGTAATAGGCACCATCGTGAACGAATACATGGATATTATAAAGAGTGTAGATGATGTAACGTTTAAAAAAATGGATGACCGGCTGCTCAGTTTTCTCAAAGGCAAATCGCTGCTAAGCGGTTCATCGCTCATCAATCTTTCGCACCAGCAAATTGCTGATGAAATGGGAACCAACCGGGTGGTTATTTCGCGCCTGCTCAAAAAGTTCGAAAACGAAAAGCGCCTGCTGCTGTACCGCAATCAAATTAAGCTCCTGAAGGATTTGTAACCTTTGTTACACAGAAAAGTAACATTGTTACCGTTCGCCACCCTGCCTCCCCTGCATATTTGCATCGTCAAAGCAATACATGCTGTGAACGGGCAAGCCGAAAACCGACCAGAGTAGGCACAACAACCAAAATTTATACTTCATGAAAAAATTTGTAATCGAAAGAGAAATCCCCGGAGCAGGAAGCTGGTCAGCAGAAAAATTAAAAGCAGTGTCGCAGCATTCATGCGGAGTATTAAGCAACATGGGCCCGCAAATTCAGTGGGTGCATAGCTACGTAACCGGTGATAAAATTTACTGCGTTTACAACGCACCCAATGCCGAAATGGTTCGCGAGCACGCCAGCCAAAGCGGTTTTCCTGCCAACGTTATCAGCGAGGTGGCAACTATTATTGACCCTGTAACGGCAGGGTAATTGCTTCAGCATTTAATTACATAACCACAACTAAAAACAAAACAAATGGAACAGAAATCTGCTATGGACTTCGTAAAAGAAGCAAAACAAGAAATCGAAAACCTGACTCCGCTTCAGGTTAAAGAAGAATTATCAAAGCCCAACACTATGCTCATTGATGTAAGAGAAAGTGAGGAACTAAAACAAAACGGAAAAATACCGGGTTCGGTACATACACCACGAGGAATGTTAGAATTTTATGCAGACACAACACTGCCTTATTACAAACCCGAGTTTGAAAAAACGAAAAGGATTATTGTGCAATGCGCATCGGGTGGAAGATCGGCATTAGCTACCAATACTTTAAAACAAATGGGCTATACTAACGTGGCAAATTTGGATGGTGGCTTAAAGGCATGGAAAGAGGCTGGGTTGACTACCACCACCGAGTAACCATTCTTTTAAAACAGAGTAAGAGCAAAAATGCTGCGTGTAATGCGTGGCATTCTTGTGTTTTATCCTTTCGTAAATCATGAACCTCATCACCCCTCCTCTATTAAAAAAAATGCAGCTGTTGTTGGTGTAATCACCAACAACACCAGCCGCGCCAGTAATTTCTTCTTCTCCGTGTCTCGGTGCGCAATTACCCCCCTTATTCTCATATCCTCTATTTCGTCCATAGCTCACTCCTCAGTAGCCTTAGCACGCCCCTCCGCGCGCATAGCTTTTTTTTGTCCCCGCAAGTTCTCCGCCTCCGGAACCTGCGGCCAGTGAAAAGCTCCTCCCCCGCCCCCACTCTGTGTGCTTATTTTCAACTCCTGTATTAACCTTTTAGCCGTTTTAGCATCAGCTTTCCCGGTGCTGGTGTAACCCAAACGCAAAATTTAGCCCGAAAACCGAAAATCGAGCAAAACCACTCTTTTTTTGTTAAAATGGCACTTTACCACACCAAATTGGGTGGGTACCCCCTACCCCTGGGGGTGGGGGGTACCCACCTCAAAGGTGAACTGTACTCACCAAAAAGGTAAGCCAGCTTACCTAAAACCTGAAGCCGTTCACAAAAAAGGTGAGCCCGCTAACCTCTAAGGTGAACCAGCTCAGCTCAAAGCCGAGCGGGCTAACCTTTTTTCCGTTGTTTTACCTGCCACAAAACTATTAGTGCTTCTGCGTGTTGTACCGGCATGAAACGCAAACTGCTTATCGGGTCGGCTGTAATTTTGCTGCTGATAATTTTAATACCTTCAATCAATTCCATTATGGCAAAAACACCGCAACAACCTTATAAAGAGCTCGGCAAAAAAGACGAACTCGAATTCCGTTATTACCCCCAATCGGTAATGGCTTCGGTAACCAACAGCGACTCTACTTACAAGGGCTCGGCCAATAAAAACTTCAGGGTTTTGGCAGGCTACATATTTGGCGGCAACCAAAGCAGCAATAAAATTGCCATGACGGCACCGGTGCACATGCAAATGGAAAACGGAAAGTCTACCATGAGTTTTGTAATGCCCGAAGGGTATAATCTCAACAACCTGCCCAAGCCGTCTTCGGGTGCTATTGAGTTGCATAATTCGCCCGAAGAATATGTGGCGGTTATCGGTTTTGGCGGTTGGGCATCCGATTCAAAAATTGAGAGCAAGAAAAAAGAATTAAACGAGGAGCTTTTAAAACAAGGCATTAAGCACAATAACAATTTTCGCTTTCTGGGCTACAATGCCCCATGGGATTTTCTTTTCCGCAGAAACGAAATAGTGGTGGGCCTCAACAAAGAGGCAGTGCCGGCTTTGTAATGCAATTGAAGCAGTAAGATATTCTGTGCTGCAAAGTTACTATGCATTCACCTTCACCAATTTCACCAACACACCATCACCGGGTTTTAAGGTAATGAGCGGTTTGGGTTCAACTTCTGTGCTTATCAGTTCCATTTGCACGCGGGCAGAAAGCATGGCGTTGATGAGTTGCATTTCGAGCATGGCGAAGTTGTTGCCAATGCAAATGCGCGGGCCGGCACCAAACGGCATAAACACAAAACGGTTATCGCCTTTTAAATCGAAGGTGGTAAAGCGCTCCGGTATAAATGCCGAAGGGTTTTGCCAGTAGTCAGGATGATGATGCAAGCCCGCAATATTGATAACCGTTGACCTTCCCCTCTTCAGCATGTAGCCGCATACTTCTTCATCGGCTACTACCGCGCGCCCTATAGCCGGCACCGGTGGGTAAACGCGCATCGATTCGTTCATTACACACCAGCCGTATTTCATATTTGCTACATCGGCAAATCCGGGATTGGTTTGTGCAAACTGTTTCGATTCTTCCAACAGCTTCTTTTCGCAATCGGTATTTTTCTTCAACAAATACCAGGTCCACGAAAGTGCGTTCACCGTAGTTTCGTGCCCGGCAACAAAAACCGTCATTACCTCATCGCGTATTTGTTCATCAGTCATAGGGCTGCCGTCATCGTACCGTGCTTCCATAAGTATTTGCAGCAAATCGTGCGGAGGATTGGTTTGTTGCCTGCGCTTTTGCATGATTCCGTAAATCATGTCATTCAATTCAGCAATGTATTTGCGTCCTTTTACATAGCTCGGCAAAGGAAATTTCCAAGGAATATGCCAGGGGTTACCCGCCATTATAGTGGCCTCTTCGTTTAAATAATTCAGGTTGCGCCACACCATTTGTATATGCTCTTCGCTCACATCGGAGGTAAAGAGTGTTTTGCAAACAATATCAATAGTTAGCCAGGCCATGTCATGCGTAAAGTTGACGGTAGTGCCTTCTTTCTTTTTCCATTCCTGCAACAACTGCTCAGTACTATTCACCACAATCTTGCACATGTTCGCTAAACTTTCGCGATGAAATGGTGGCTGTAACATTTTACGTTGCTTGCGCCAACTTTCGTTATCGGCATTGGTAATAAGTCCGTTGCCAAGCAAAAGTCCCAGCACTTTATATCCCTGGTCTTTTACATAGTTCTGCATGTTGCCCTGCAAAATGTGTTGAACCATTTGAGGCTGATGAATTACATATGCCTTGCGCCCGGGGATGTGCAACAGAAACAACTCCGGATATTTAAGCGGGGCTTTTGCCAACAAACCAAACCGGTCCTTTCGCCCTTTGATAACACCCAAGAGTCCAACAGATTTTATTTCTTTTTCGGTAGAGGTAGACATAGTTGATTTTAGTTGATGAATGCACCTGCAATTAATACAGTGCCTGAATACTCATCAATATTAAAGGAACGCGTTTAATTTGGCGTATAATTGTTTCTATTATTCAAAAACACTTGAGCATGAGTAATCAATTACCTGTTTATGATGTTATAGTAGTTGGTGCCGGTCTTTCGGGTATTGGTGCGGCCTATCATTTACAACACGAGTGCCCCGAAAAAACTTTCGCTGTGCTTGAAAGCCGCGATACCATGGGCGGCACCTGGGATTTGTTTAAGTATCCCGGCATCCGTTCCGACAGCGATATGTTTACTCTTGGCTTTCCTTTCAGCCCGTGGGAAAATCCGAAAGCCATTGCCGATGGTCCTTCCATACTTCAATACATTAAGGATACGGCTGCTAAATTCGGCATCGATAAAAAAATTCTTTATAACTATAAAGTAGCTGATGCCAGTTGGAGCGATGATGAAAAAATGTGGACGCTCACTATTGCCGCTCATCAAAATGTTTCGGCTACTATACTCAAGTGTAAATTTCTGCTCATGTGCAGCGGTTATTACAATTACGATAACGGTTACACGCCTGAGTTTCCGGGTCACAATAATTTTAAAGGCAAAATTGTTCACCCGCAAAAATGGACCAGCGATATTGATTACACCAACAAGCGTGTGGTGGTAATTGGTAGCGGGGCAACTGCCGTTACACTGGTTCCTGAAATGAGCAAGAAAGCCGCGAAGGTTACGATGCTGCAGCGAACACCCACCTACATTATGACTTTGCCTAGCGTAGATAAAATAGCAGAACTGGCGCAAAATTTTTTACCGGCAAAAGCTGCATACAAATTAGTGCGTTGGAAAAATGTGTTGCTGGGCATAGCATTTTTTAATGCCTCCCGCAGTTGGCCCAATGCTGTTCGCAAGCTTGTACAAAAGGGAATTAAAAAGGAGATAGGAGAAAAATATAATCAAGCAGATTTTAATCCGCCCTACAATCCCTGGGACCAACGTTTGTGTTTGGTACCCGATTCAGATTTATTCAAAAGCGTAAAAGAAGGCAAAGCCGAAATTGTTACGGACCAGATTGAACGCTTTACTGAAAATGGAATTTTGCTTAAGAGTGGAAAAGAATTAGAAGCTGACCTGATTGTAACCGCTACCGGTTTAAAAGTTCAATTGCTTGGCGGAATGACGGTGCATATAAATGGGGTATTGGGCGATTCAGGCCAGGCACACGCTTACCGTGGAGTGATGTTGAGCGATGTTCCGAATTTTGCTTTCACCGTTGGATATACCAATGCATCGTGGACGTTGAAATGCGATTTGAGTTGCCGCTTTGTTACAAAAGTGCTCAACTACATGGATAAAAACAATTACGCTGTTTGTGTACCGCGTTTCGACAGTACAAAATTCAAATCGGAACCGCTGCTTGATTTTAATGCAGGCTATGTGCTGCGATCTTTAGATAAAATTCCGAAGCAAGGCAGCAAGCATCCCTGGAAAGTACATCAGAATTATTTAAAAGACCTGATGAGTTTGGAGTGGAGCGGGGTAGATGATGGGTATTTGCTATACAGCTGAAATAAGTTCAGCTATTCTTTCGGTTGTTATCATCAACCCAAATCCATTTCTCCGCAAATTTTTACCTTTAATCTATGCCAAAAACATTTCGTCAAAACATGGGCTTTATAGGTGGCGGTCAGTCAGTGTAAAACGAATACGTAAAACACAAACCATTATTTAACCATAAAAACAAACAGTCATGGACACACAAACATCAAGACAATTAAAAATGCTCGGCATGGTTTTATTTCTGCTAGGGCTGGTAACAGGGCTTGCGGTAATGAACACCAAAAACCCGCGCATGGGTTTATCGGCCCACTTAGAGGGTGTAATGAACGGAACCTTTTTAGTGGTGGCAGGTTTTGTATGGAATGAGTTGAAAATCTCTGCAGGTTTAAAGAAAGTTTTGTTCTGGACCTTGCTGTATGGCACCTTCGTTAATTGGCTTTTTACTTTACTGGCCGCTGTGCTCGGCACCTCTAAAACTACCCCTTTGGCAGGTGCAGGTTACGCAGGCACTGCGTTGCAGGAAAATATAGTTACAGCAGGTTTAGTATCTCTGGCTTTGGCTATCATATTTTCGCTGGTAGTAATTATCTATGGGCTTAGAGGAAAGCAGGAGTAATAACTACAACTTACTCTTAAACCATTCAATAGTAAGCGTGCGGGCAGTTTCTAAATCGCTGCCAAACCACAAATGTCCGCCACCCTCAAAAACCTTCATGCGGTTTTCAACCCCGAGTTCGGTTAAGTGTTGCTGCATTTTCACCACACTACTGTACGGCACGGCAATATCGTTAGTGCCCTGTAAAAAAAACGTAGGCACCGAAGTGGAACTAACCATAAAGTAAGGTGATGCTTCGCGGTAGCGCAAGGTGTCGGCATAGGATTTGAGTTCGCAACCCACATAGGTTTTACTCACTATGGGCGCACCGGCTATCGCCATCTGCGCATCATCCAGCAGGTTAACCACACCTGCCCAGCTGGCGCAGGCTTTAATGCGGCCGTCATTATTTAAGGTGTAAGATGTAAGCAGTGCTAAATGTCCGCCAGCGCTTTGCCCCACCAATCCGAAACGGTTAGCCGAAATACCCCACAAGGATGCCTTCGATGCAATAAAATCAACGGCTGCTTTTACATCGTTGGGTAAAACCGGGTGATGAATACCTGTAATTTCGCTGGCAAAGCGATAGTTGATGGTAGCACAGGCAATACCCGCTTGCGCAAATTTTTCTATTTCGGGTATATGCACACTCTTGTCACCAAACATCCACGCGCCCCCATGAATAAAAATAACCACCGGTGTGCTGTCGGTGCGGTTGGCGGGTAAGGCAATATCGAGAGTATTACGGGTATGGCTGCCGTATTTTATTTCCCATAAAGTTTGTTGCTTACCGGTATCAAGTTTTTTTTCCTGAAGA
>CAIYOV010000524.1 GCA_903927935.1 uncultured Bacteroidota bacterium
AGTAATTTACCTGGCTATTAAACTCACCAACGGAAAAACTAAACAGTATTCGCTGGTCGAAGTACCGTCTGAATCTACCGACCGGTTTGTGATTCTTCCTTCGCACAATCAAAACCAGTATATCATTCTGCTTGATGACATTATCCGTCACAACCTGCCGGAAGTGTTTTCCACTTTTCAGTTTGATAAAATTGAAGCATTCACCATCAAAGTAACGCGCGATGCCGAGTTGGATATCGACAACGATATCTCTCAAAGTTTCATTGATAAAATTTCGAAAGGAGTTAAAGCACGGCAGAAAGGGAATCCGGTGCGTTTTGTTTACGACAATCGTATTTCGCGCGATTTACTTGCCTTTATTAAATCGAAAATGAAATTGCAGGATTTGAACAACCTGATTCCCGGTGGGCGCTACCACAACTTCAAAGACTTTATGAATTTTCCGAAAATAGGTGCTAAAAATCTACTTTACGAAAAACAAAAACCGCTCGCTCATCCTCTGTTGCCTTTCAACAAAAGCTATTTCGAAGTTTTGAAAAAGCAGGATGTGATGCTGCATTATCCGTATCAGAATTTTGCGCACTTCATTGAGTGGCTTCGCGAACCAGCTATTGACCCGAATGTGAAGAGCATAAAAATTACGTTGTATCGCGTGGCGCGAAATTCAAGAGTGATTAACGCTCTGATTAATGCGGCAAAAAACGGAAAGAACGTAGTGGCAGTGGTAGAAGTGCAGGCACGTTTCGATGAAGAAGCCAACATACGCTGGGCGAAACAATTACAGGATGAAGGCATTCAGGTAATTTATGGCGTGCCCGGTTTAAAGGTGCATTCTAAACTGTGTTTAATTTCGAGGAATGAAAACGGAAAAAATGTGCGTTACGCAAACATCACTACCGGTAATTACAATGAATCCACTTCACAGGTTTATTCAGATGATGCACTGTTTACCGCTGATTCTAAAATCACGAATGAAGTAGAACATGTATTTGAATTTTTTGAACGCAACTATAAAGTTCATTCCTTCAAACATTTAATTCTGTCCCCGCTTTCCACGCGCAAAAAATTTATCCGTTTAATTGAGAACGAAGCGGACATGGCACAAAAAGGAAAACGAGCTGCCATATTTTTGAAGATGAATAGTTTGGTTGATGAAGAAATGATAGAGCAACTCTACAAAGCATCAAAGGCCGGTGTAAAAATCAGAATAATTGTTCGTGGTATTTGCGCACTTGTTGCCGGTGTGGAAGGAATGAGCGAAAATATTGAAGTGATTAGTATTATAGATAAGTACCTCGAACACTCACGCATTTTTGTTTTCGAAAATGAAGGCGAACCACTTTATTATTTCTCTTCTGCCGATTGGATGACGCGAAACTTAGATTCGCGTATTGAAGTAACCTGCCCCGTGTACAACAAAAATATCCAGAAAGAGATTCGTGACATCATGGAAATACAATGGAAGGATAATGTGAAGGCGCGTGTAATTGACCCCCTGCTGAAAAACGAACACCGTATTACTTCAGACAAAAGAAAATTAAGATCACAGGAAGCCATCTATAACTACCTGAAAAAACAAAACGCCTGAACGTAAACTCGGACTTCAGAAAACGTATCCGTCACTTTCACATTCTGTGGTTGAAAACTACTCTTTCCGTTTCGCTTTGCTGAAACTACTTTTCAAAAAAATTAGTCACTTTGGAAATCAGGCGATTTGCAGCTATTGATATCGGTTCCAACTCAGTTCGTTTGCTGATTGAAAACGTTTTGCAAAATGGCGAAGGGCCTATCTTTAAAAAAAGCGCGCTTATCCGGGTACCGGTTCGTTTAGGCGGTAATGCTTTCCGAAATCACAACATTCCCGAAATTACCATCCGTCAGCTGGTGGATACTATGATTGGCTTTAAGCATATCATGCGTGCAAATAGTGTACTGCACTACAAAGGTTGCGCTACCTCAGCTATGCGCGAAGCAAGCAATGGCCTGCAAATAATTAAGCGTATTAAAAAAGAAGCGGGTATTGACATTGAACTTATCAGCGGACATACCGAAGCACATATCATCTTCAACAGTCAAAGAGCTGTGCGCGAAAAAATGGCGAAGAACTGTGTGTTTGTAGATGTGGGTGGAGGCAGTACCGAAATAACTGTTTTTAAAAACGGAAAAGTTGCCGCAGCAAAATCGTTTCGTATCGGTACTATCCGGTTGCTGCAAAAAACCGTTTCGAAAGCCGAATGGAAAAAAATGAAAGACTGGCTTCATACCACAACATTGCGCATGCGTGAGGTAAGCATGATCGGCTCCGGTGGAAATATCAATCGCATTTCAAAAATGGCCCAACTCAAACCGGAGAAGCCACTCCCTGTCGATAAATTGAATGATATAGTAGAAGAGCTAAAGCAATACAGTTTTGATGATCGTATCAAAAAGTTTGACTTAAACCCCGACCGGGCAGATGTAATTGTTCCTGCCGGTGAAATTTTTGTAACCCTTATGCAATGGCTGAAAGCAGAAAAGATTTTTATTCCTAAAGTTGGTTTAGGCGATGGAATTGTGCGTGAGGTTTATAAAGAATATCTGGACGGCAAAAAAAGTTCTCTATAAAGTATACTCCTAATCAAACAGAGTTTTACCGGCAAAAACCGCCACTCCAATCCATAACAGGCCTTTAATAAAAAAGAAAAGAAACCCAATCAG
>CAIYOV010000525.1 GCA_903927935.1 uncultured Bacteroidota bacterium
CTTCAACAAGAACAGAAGCAATACCTTTTTTTGCCAGAAACAAAGCTGCACTTGCCCCAGCGGGACCGGCACCAATAATTAAAACGTCTGCTTGTATTGTCGACATCGGGAGTTAAAAGCAACTTCCCAAACGAAGATAAAATCCGGTTCCGGTATAATGATTGGGTAGAATCAAGCCAATGAAATTAGGAGTTCCTATGGCTAAATCAAAATATTTCCAACGTTTAGAAAATTCAAATCCAAGATTAAATAAACTATAGCCTCCACCTCCACCGCTTACCGAAACCACCATATCCGGCTTAACGAAATAATTTGCTTTTACGAAACCATAAGCATAGTAGTGTGGTAAGTTGCGGTATTGTAAACCGAAATTCAGCACTAACCGGTTATGAATCAAAGGTTTTGAAAAAACAGCGGTAATTGTAAAAGGAGTAAAAAGTGAATAACTGTTGTTCGTCTTGCCAGGAAGATAGGAACGTACTGTGCTGTCTAAATTCAGTGTATCGAAAGTGGCATTGCTGAAATGAAGAAGGTCAGGAATAACTATACCGCGAAATTCTACTGTTTTGGCAGCAGTATAATTCACAGGAGTTTTTCGGAACATCATATAACCTACATCCGAAACATCAATACTGAATTTCCATTTATCGTTGTTCATAAAGCCAAGATGAAAATCTCCCGAGCCACCTATTCCGTTTAGCTGAAAAAATTTGTTGGCACCTTCACGCGCTGCATTAAAAGTCAGGTCGTAATTGATTCTTACAGTGTCGCCATCTACTGCTGTATAAAGGGAAGATTGTTTAGTGCTTATATCCTGTTGATTAAATACCTGCAGAAATGAAATGCCAACGCCAATTTCCGTTTGATATTTTCCATAGTCTATTTTCTTTTTTATTCCTCCGCTATATTGGTTGTACATAAAATTGCGAAAAACAATATTGCTTAAATCAGCCGATTGGCCCGCAAAACGCGCGTTGCCATAGAACAGTAATTCGAAAGTTTCTTTGCTACCTACAATGTTTCGTAACTCACGGTGGTTATAGTTCAAATAAAATTCACCATCCCATTTTTTTAGATATCTGCGATAAGTAAAACCGGTCTTCATAAAATCTTCAAACCGCATTTGATTTCCCATGTGCTTATCGGTACGGTCTTTTAATGCTTTTGATATCGAAGTTTTAGCTATCATGGCTATCGGAATACCTGCCGGAACCGAATTTGAATTGGCAGCATAATCAAAATCAGCTGTAATCCGATTGTTGGCACCTTCTCTTATGTCTTCATTAAACAGATTGTTGAGGGACTGAGATGTATAATTATAAAGTAACGGCTTAACCGGCTCTCTATTAATTACAAGTTCTTTAGATGTTGAATCCTGAGCCGATAAAACAAGATTGCCCAGTAATGTAATGACTACAAGAATTTTTCTCATTGCTCTCTTAAACTTATTTCTCTGAATCAGAACTTAGCGTTCAATTTGTAATTAAAACGAGCGGTGAATGTAATATCCAGATTGTAATCACTGTAAATTTTTAAATGCTGTCCATTGCACGTAACAGTATTAGAAGCAGTCGAAAAATCAGCGGTTATTACAGCGTGTTTCGCACGCTTGATGTTGGTCATTCTATCTTCTGTAACATACAAAGGAATTTTACTTTTCTTGAAATCAACCGCTTTGCAGTTACCATCTAAATCTGCTGCCGCTATATGTGTATCCATAGTAATGGTATCTACAGCAGTCCAGTTTTCATCATAAGCTACCATAGTTAATATGGCTTCAATCGGATATTTATTTTTCGCTATCAGATTTATTACGCCATCCGAAATTCCGGCTACATTTAAATTGGTTTGGCTTAAGTCAAAACTAAAAGTGTCTTTCAATACGAGATGATTGGCGATAAGTGAAAGCGGAACCTCTGCATTCAAATTTAATTTTAACGCACTTTCCAGGTAAGCAAAATCGCGATACTGTTGCGTGTTGCCGGCTAAGTTTGTTTTTACCTGCACATCGTATTTTAATTTATTGGGAAGAATCCCCAGCAAATCTTTGATATTGGAATTGCTGTTATTTACTGCAAAATTATTCTGAGCAGGTGTTAACGGAAAATCGGTAGCTCGATTAATCAACAGCGGCTGCCCAATAATAGAACCGGTAAGTGTTCTGGATCCGTTGTGGGCACTCTCGGCAGTTAAGCTATTAATCTTCACTTCGCCATCCACACCAATTCCATTTTCTACACTAATATTCATATTCACTTCTTCTAAATCAATGGATCCGCTATTGAAAATATCAAGAAAAGAAAAAGCGGAACTGTCAATTTGCGAAATTATATCCTGACCTGCATACCCTTTTATATAATTGGGAGAAACTTCGGTTATTTCATATTGAATATGCAAACTATCAGCTGTAGTTATGTGTCGTGTTATGCCCGATGAATCAATATGAGCAACTACATGTTGAGTATAAGTATTGAATTTAGTTCCATCCTTTCCGGTCAGGTTAATAGCTAGGCCGGTTATGTCAATTAGAGTATCGATGGTAACAGTGCCTCCGATAGGAGCTGCGGGAATAGTTGTAAATTGTTTCAGTGGGTGTCCGGCAGCATCATAAGCTCCTACCAGGGTATATTCGAGTTTTAATTTTTCTTCAATTGAACTGGTAATGTAGATATGCAAAAATCCGGAACGTGCATCGACATAAGTAAATTTTCTGTCGGCAATTACTTGAGTAACATCTTCTGTAATACTTACAATGTCCTGACTTGGAAATTTCGCCCATGCTTCCGAAACGCGTAAGTCATGCACAAATACTTTGATCAAAAAATTATTTGCTGTATCTATTAATACATTATTTCCATTACTGCCTGGAGTATTTAAGTTCACTATCTGAAAATCAAGACCACTGGTTATTCGTGTATTTGCAATCGGAATCTGGATAAAAGCAGAGTCTCCAGGAGCTATATAAGGTATTGTCTGCGAAGCAACAAAGGAATGGTCAGCAGAATTTTGCAAAACACATGTTCCGCTGCTTAAAGGAATCGGTAAGTTATTGATTGCCCATATATCTACAACCCCAGAAGTAAGCACAGCACTGTCAAAATATCCTGTGGCATCAAAGTGAAATGAACCCGGAGTAAAATTGTTGAGTGCAGGAATAGCAGAATAATTACCATTATTTGAAAGTATATACTGACCCAAAAAGGCGGTATTCGATTGCAATAACATGCTGTTTGCCAAATACCCCAACGAAACATTAAATCGGACACTTTGATTTGGCAATCGCAAACTATCCAATGTAAACCGTTGACCGATGGAAGTATCGGGAATTCGGATAAGATGTTCAGCTAAACTGAATTGAAACAGGCCGGATTTAAAAGCAAGTGTTAGTGAATTATCCGAATTAGTTCTTATGGAAGAATCTTTCACCAAGTTTTGCAATGACAGATTGGTAGTTGCAATGGGAACAAGCATTTCAGTATCCCAACTGGTTTTGGCATCTTTTTTACATGATGTAATACACATAGTAACCACAATAAATAAAAAGGAAAATTTTATAAGGCTGGTATATTTCATCAGGTTGGGTGCTTTCATTCGTGGTTCTAAAATATGAAAAACTTTATAGCAAGATGTTGGATTGGTTGCAAACGATGCAATGCAATAAAATGAAACTTTTCGTTTTATAACAAAAAACCTTCCTATTGCTTTTTTACTAAGTTTATCCAAATGAAAGTAGTAGGCTTCTCCTTTATTAAAGACGCTATCATTTGCAACTATCCCATTGAAGAGGCAATAAAATCAATTCTTCCTTTGTGTGATGAGGTGATAGTGGCAGTAGGCAAAAGCAACGACAATACTTTAGCATTGGTGCGTAACATTGACCCGGATAAAATAAAAATTATTGAAACCGTTTGGGATGATAATCTGCGCGAAGGCGGACGGGTTCTGGCACTGGAAACGGACAAAGCGTTACAGGCTATTCCAACAGATGCCGATTGGTGTTTCTACATTCAGGCAGATGAGATTGTGCATGAAAATTCTTTGAAGACCATTCAGCAGAGTATGTTGAAATGTAAAGATGATAAACGTGTAGACGGACTGCTACTCGACTTTATACATTTTTATGGTTCGTATAAATATGTGGCAGATGCTTACAACTGGCACCGGAAGGAAATAAGGATTGTGCGTAATGACAAAAGTATTTTCTCTTATAAAGATTCCATGGGTTTCAGGAAAGGCAATAACAAAAAACTACAGGTAAAAGATTCCGGTGGGCTTATCCATCATTACAGTTATGTGAAAACGCCTAAGCAAATGATGAATAAGCAAAAAGCATTCCACCGCCTGTGGCATGACGATAACTGGTTGCAGGAAAAAATTGGCGATGCCACCGAATATGATTTCAGCGAAATTGATTCTTTGAAAAAATACGAGGGCACTTACCCCAATGTAATGCGGAACCGGATTGCAAACTTTCATACCAACTTTGACTTCGATGTATCTAAAAGTAAAATGAAGTTGAAATACAGATTAAGGAAATTACTAAAAGAGATATTAGGTATCTCATTAGGTGAATATCGAAATTACAAGTTGCTGTAACTAACTCCATTTTTACCTGGAAACACTCTGAAAATTCATTAAAAAGTCAATAATGCATTGTCAAGCCTCAATAATTCATTTTGCAACGATAAAAGTGTAGTGTCAATATTCAACAATACATTGCTGGCTGATAAAAGTGCATTATCCAAATTCAAAAATACTTTGATGGGATGAAAAGTGTGTTGTCTGCTTTCAGTTGTGCATTGTTGGATGGCAAAAGTGCATTGTAGGTCTTTAAAAATACATTGGCAGAGGATTAAAATGTATTCCTAGTCATTGGCAATATATTGCCGGAAGGTAAAAGTGCATTGCCCGTCCGTAATAATATATTGTCGAATGCAAAAGTGTGTTCTTAATATCCAGCAATGCATTTCTGGATGATAAAAGTGTACTGTCTGCCCTCAGTAATGCATTTTAAAAGAATACGGTGCATTACGAATAGAAACCCTCTTTTTTGGGGTAAAAGCAACAGGAAACAGAGGTTTGCTAATGTAAATGAATTTAATAAACACAATTATCCCCCCGTTAAATTGAATATTTAACGGGGGATCTGTTTATTGCTGTTTTGAGGTTTTAAGCCTGAATTTTCTTTTCATCCTTCACCAGAAAGCTTGAAATATCAATTCCGTTCTTAACGCGGTTTTTCATTAAAGCGAGTTCCACCACCTCATCCATTGTTTTTACAAAGTTAAATTTCATTCCTTTTATGTAGGCTGGATTAATTTGTTCCACATCTTTTTGGTTGCGCTCGCACATGATTATTTCTTTTAACCCCGCACGTTTAGCTGCAAGAATTTTCTCTTTGATACCACCCACCGGCATTACTTTTCCGCGAAGGGTAATCTCACCGGTCATAGCGAGGAATGGTTTTACTCTGCGCTGTGTAAACAACGAAGCAAGCGAAGTCAAAATCGTAATTCCCGCACTTGGACCATCTTTTGGAACAGCGCCTTCCGGAAAATGCAAATGCACATTTACCTTGCTGAAAATTTCGGGATTAATAAAAAATTTCTCTGCGTTTGCTTTTAAGAAGGTAACCGCTGTACTGGCAGATTCTTTCATCACATCACCCAAATTTCCGGTAAGCGTAAGTGCACCGGTTCCTTTGCTTAATGTTGATTCGATAAAAAGAATATCTCCGCCATAAGGAGTCCATGCAAGTCCTACTGAAACGCCAGGAATATTTTCTTCTGTATAAATAC
>CAIYOV010000526.1 GCA_903927935.1 uncultured Bacteroidota bacterium
TGCGGGATTTTTTTGCGGACCGGACGGGACTCGAACCCGCGACCTCATCCGTGACAGGGATGCATTCTAACCAACTGAACTACCGGTCCTTTTTCCAAAGGGAGTGCAAATATATTCGCTTTTTGATTTTTGCAAAGCGCAGCGCAAAGAATTTCAACTTCTGCGTAAATCGTATTTCTCAATCTTGTTATAAAGGTGGCTTCGCTGAATGTCGAGTACCTCTGCTGTTTTCGAAACATTCCAGGCAAATTTCTTGAGCTTATGCTCAATGAAAAGTTTCTCGATATGCTCTTTAAAGTCCTGAAACTTGTCGTATTGCTCGAACAAATCGGTAGGCGTATCCTTTGCTGTGGTGTTGGTTACAAAGCTGCGCACCTCTGTTTCCGTAATCTTTTGGTCAGAAAGAATTACCAGACGTTCGATTACGTTTCGCAACTCACGGATATTTCCTTCCCAATTCATTGTTTTTAATTCTTCCAGCGCCTTAGGTGTAATTATCTTTCTGGGAATACCATAATCCTCACAGATTTCTTTCACAAATCTTTCTGCCAGTAAAGGAACATCATCGGTTCTCTCATTTAGTGATGGAACGTGAATCAAAATTACTCCTATGCGGTGATACAAGTCAACACGGAATCTTCCTTCCTCTACTTCTTTCAGTAAATCTTTATTGGTTGCAGCAACCACTCGGACATCTACGGGAATATCGCGGTCACCACCAACACGGGTAATTCTGTTTTCCTGCAAAGCGCGAAGAACTTTTGCCTGAGCACTCAAACTCATATCACCTATTTCATCCAGAAAAAGTGTTCCGCTGTTGGCCTGTTCAAATTTACCGATGCGTTGTTTCATGGCAGAAGTAAACGCTCCCTTTTCGTGTCCGAACAATTCACTCTCAATCAACTCGCTGGGAATGGCGGCACAATTCACTTCAATTAAAGGTCCGTTTGCACGGTTGCTTCTTTCGTGAATCCAACGTGCCACTAATTCTTTACCGGTTCCGTTTTCACCGGTAATTAAAACACGCGCCTCGGTTGGGGCAACGCGCTCAATGGTTTCTTTTATTTTCTGTATAGCCGGTGAATCGCCAATCATCTCACGAGTTTTCCCGACTTTTCTTTTCAGCACTTTTGTTTCGGTAACCAGTGTTGATTTTTCAAACGCGTTGCGAACGGTAATGAGTAACCGGTTTAAATCGGGCGGCTTATTTACAAAATCGAAGGCACCTTTCTTGGTTGCTTCAACGGCATTCTCCACAGAACCGTGACCGGAAATCATAATGATAGGTGTATCGCAATCGGTGCCTTGAAGTTTAGTGAGCACCTCCAACCCATCCATTTTCGGCATTTTAATATCCAAAAGGGCGCAATCATAATCGCCATCTTTCAGCATTTCAAACGCCTGGGCGCCATCTACCGCTTCATCTACTTTGTAGCTTTCGTATTCAAGAATTTCGCGTAAGGTTTTGCGGATGCTTTTTTCATCATCTGCTATGAGAATTTTTGCCATAAAAAGAATTTAATGGTTACTGTTAAAACTATATGTCAGATGATTTAAGAAGTGTGTCCCAAATCTTTAATCCTCTTTATTCAATAAAAATAGCTACATGCCTGTAAGCCGGATTCTGTTCTCCGGTAAACCGGAGCCCTCATCATTTATCTGCGATACCGCTCGCGCGGCACCTGTTACGCCCAACCCCTCAGCATCGTGCGAGCCGCCCTCAAGCGCTGATATACGTGAGCTTTCAATCCGCAAGGTTTACCCGCTAAGGCATTACTGCGTTTAGCCGTGCGCTCTTACCGCACGTTTTCACCCTTACCTTCCTGAGAAGGCGGTTATTTTCTGCGGCACTATCTCTTTCATTTTTTCAAATGAAGCCACCCGTTAGGTGGTGCGGTGCCCTGTATTGTCCGGACTTTCCTTTCCTTTTTGCAAAGAACGATGAAGCAGCATGCAGCCGTTTGCGAAAATAGACGTTTAATTTAATGGACGAAGTTTAGTTTAGCGATTGTGGAAATCAAAAGTTCTATTGTGGATAGTTCACCCGCCCGCCCAATGAATTCGGTGCGGTGGAGGGTGGCGCAATGGTTTGAGCTGCGCTGGTGGAAGAATTACCTGAAACGAAAAAACAAAGAAGAATACTTGGCGTGGAAGAAAAATTACTGGCTGAATATTCTTTCCAAAATTAAAGAAGAAACTAAACTTGATTCCTCTAAAACCGTTTGCGATTTAGGTTGTGGTCCGGCAGGAGTTTTTATTGCACTTACCGAAAACAA
>CAIYOV010000527.1 GCA_903927935.1 uncultured Bacteroidota bacterium
AAACGATAAAAAAAAACGACTATCTTTCGGGATAGTCGTTAAATCTACTGGATATTAATAGCTAATTCCGGCAAATACTTACTGCCAGTTATTGCTCCAGTGCCGCTTTGTTGGAGCATTAAAATCGGATGTGAAACCGGATTCATTCAGAATTTCAAATTTAGCTACCGGTTTGGACATAAAAGCGTAAGTTGCGGATTTTCCTATTGAAGGTTGCTCCTCAGCGATGCGTGTAAATTGAGTCGAGTGGTTATACTCATTTCCTTCGTGTATCGTATGACCACTTGCCCGGTGTGTTTCCGGGAATACAATTGTTCCACTCGAAGCAACGGCATTTTCCCTTTGTTTGTTCCCGGATTTTTTGCTGGAAAGCAAATTATATACTATTGAAACAAACACCAGTAATGCTGCGAGCCCAATAACCACGTAAAAAAAGATCGCTAAAATCTCCGATAAGCTCATATGTTGCACTTTCTCATTTTCATAGGATAAATATTAGATATCTTTAACTTAATTGAAAACGCTTTTCGATAAATGCCTGTATTTTCTCGGTGAACGAACAAGTCATATTTTATTGAGTAACAAACCTCTAACCTGCCTGATGAGATAGTTAATCAGGCATCCTCTGATACGAGGGGCATTCTGAAACCTCTCTTTTGGAAGGTTCGGCAAAATTAAGCAATGACGGCTATTGGAGTTTAGGTTCTGCGTGGTTTAGGAAGAAGTTGATTCAAGTTTCCCTAAAAAAGCTTTTCTATGCGATACACCCAGCGGAAGTTCCTTCCCTGCTATCAGGATTGATGATTTCTCAACTTTCTCAACTTTGGCATCTTGCACGATGTATGAGCGATGGGTGCGTGAAAACTCTTTTTCAGGTAATTTTTTGAATATTTCGCTCATAGTTGAATAGATGATATGTTTTTTATCAATCGCGTGAATTTGCACATAGTCGCCCTGCGCCTCAATATATAGAATATTTTCTATAGCAATTTTAATCAGCTTTTGGGAAGTTTTCAAAAATATATATTTTCCTTTCTCCGATGTAGAATTCATTTCAAAAATCCTGAGTGCTTTTTTTGTAGCCCGTTCAAAACGCGAGAATTTTACTGGCTTCACTAAATAGTCGAGGACTTCATACTCAAATGCTTTTGCCGCATATTTTTCCTGGGAAGTGACAAGAATAACCAGGGGCAGGTTACTGAGTTCAGCAAGGAGTTGCAATCCCGATTTATCCGGCATTTCCACATCAAGAAAAATTAAATCTATACTGTTATTTTGCAAGGCAACTTCCGCTTCCTGAGCATTTTTGCAGGATGCAACAAGTGTGAGAAGTTTTGTTTCGCTGACAAAATGTTCTAAAAATTTTCTCGAAATTACTTCGTCATCGACAATAAGGCACCTAATCATAGGGTTTCTGCTTCTAAATGTTCTTTAACATTTGTCATTTCTTTGATGATACTACCGGTCGAAACTTCTAAAAACTTTATCTTCTCAAGAATGCTATTATGGAGTGTTTCATCTGCCGCGTTCGTTTCGATGAACGAGAAAGCCCGCTCCTGCATTCTCAGGTGCAGGTAAGAGTACATGGTTTTTGAGCGATGCGCTTCCTTAATCAGAGCGTTGAGGTTGTTGGTTGAAAGATGTTTATACAATTCAGATATCACAATCGGGGCATTTTCTAAAAAAGAATCAATAATATCTATAAGAAAAGAATTTGTTATATGCCGCTCTTTTAATAATTTTTCCGGTTTGAAATACTGGTTTGTTTTGCCGGTAATTATAGAAACCTTTTTAGTACCCTTTTTGTGGTCATTTCTTGGAATCTGTTTCCTGTTTATAAAATGGATTATTTTATCGAAAAGTAAATTTTCATCGAAAGGTTTTACGATATAATCATCCATTCCGGATTTTAGTGCAAGGATTTTTTCGTTTGAAGAAGTTGAGGCTGTTAGCGCAATGATGGGAATATTCCGTTTGAGGGGTTCAAAGTTTGCGCGTATATATACAGAAAGTTCGTAACCGTTCATTTCCGGTAACCCGATATCCAGTAAAACAATATCGAAGTTTTGTTTTTTTAACAGAGCAATGGCTTGCTTCCCGTCTCTTGCTATTCTGTAAGATACCTTCCAGGCTTTCATTAAGTTTTTAAGAATAAGTAAGTTGAACTCGTTATCTTCAACAAGTAATGCTCTAATTCC
>CAIYOV010000528.1 GCA_903927935.1 uncultured Bacteroidota bacterium
GGAAGTTTGTTTGAGTTCGTGTTTAAGGTACAGTTTAATATCGAGCAAGACCTGGTCGTTTCGCGAGCGACCGGTGTGGAGTTTTTTACCGGCATCTCCTATCCTATCGGTTAAAAGTTTTTCTACCTGCGAATGAATGTCTTCCACATGCTCTTCGATAACGAATTTGCCTGCTTTAATTTCTTCCAGAATAGTTTCGAGCCCGCTTTTGATAGCGGCAGATTCTTCAGCAGAGATTATTCCGGTTTGTTCGAGCATGGCGGCATGGGCTATAGAACCGATAACATCAAATTCAGCTAGACGCATATCGAGCACTCTGTCGTTGCCAACGGTAAAACGTTCGGTTGCAAGTGCTTTTACATCCTGTTTGTAGCCTTCTTTTTGCCAGAGTTTCATGCCAAATTTGTTTTAATATTTAGGGCGTACCTTTCAATAAGTTCTTTATAAATGCGAATACCTTCTTCTACCTCCTGCACATATATAAATTCATCCGCACTGTGCGAGCGTGCCGAATCACCGGGTCCCATCTTCACTGCTTTCCACGGCATCAGCGCCATATCTGAAGTAGTGGGCGATCCATACAATTCTATGTTCAGTTCTTTCGCAACCTTCACTATCGGGTGAGTGGTTTCAATAAACGAAGGTTTGATGCGCGTGCTGCGTTCTTTCACTTCCGCCTTAATATGCTGTCGAATAATCTCCAGCACCTGCCGGTGCGTGTAACATTCATTCAAACGAACATCTACTGAAAAACAGCACTCAGCCGGAACCTGATTGTGTGCGCTGCCTGCATTCATCACCGTCACATTCATACTTACCGGTCCCAGCCATTCCGAAGTTTTTTCGAACCGGTAATGACGGAACCATTCTATATCGGGCAGCGCTTCGTAAATGGCATTCACCCCTTCGTTGCGCGCGGCATGTCCGGCCTTTCCTTTAGCCATGCAGTCGAGCACCACGAGGCCGCGTTCAGCCACGGCCATCTTCATTAATGTTGGTTCTCCCACTATAGCCAGTTGCACATTCCCTAACTCCTGAACAATGCTTTCCAATCCGCCTTTGCCTGATATTTCTTCTTCGGCTGTGGCGGCATAAATCAGGTTGAAAGGCAAATCATCCCGCTCATTAAAATGAAGGAAAACAGCAAGCAAAGAAACCAGCGAACCACCTGCATCGTTACTGCCAAGCCCGTAAAGTTTGCCTTCTTCAATCTCACCCCCATACGGATTTCGGGTATAGCCACTGTTTGGCTTAACTGTATCGTGATGTGAGTTGAGCAATAAGGTAGGATTGGTCTCATCAAAGTGTTTATTCTTTGACCAAACATTATTCCCCTTTTTGAAAACAGAACAGCCACGTGCCTCCAGAAAAGCCGCCAGCAAGTCGGCCGTTGCGTTCTCTTCCCGGCTGAAAGACGGCACAGCGATCAGCTGTTGCAGTAAGGCGATAATATCGTTCATTGTTTCAAATAAATTATGCGTGCAGCAAACTGTTATCTTTTGTTTCTAAGAACGAAGTGCCCATTAAAAACTCATCTGCATTACGCGCACATTCACGCCCTTCGGAAATCGCCCAGACAATTAATGATTGACCACGGTGCATATCGCCACAGGCAAACACCTTCGAAATCTCCGTTTGATAGGTGTTGGTTTTAGTCTTTACATTCCCCCTTGAATCCGCTTCGAGGTTCAACTCGTTGAGGAGCCCTTTCTTTTCAGGGTGTAAAAAGCCCATGGCCAGCAAAACCAGCTCACAAGGCATTTCTCTTTCTGAACCGGCTACCTCTGTAAAGCTTTTTAATGAACCATCTTCGTTCAGGCTCCATTCCACATCTGCTACTTTCAAGGCACGCAGGTTTCCGTTTTCATCACCTATAAATTCTTTGGTAGTAACAGCCCATTTGCGATCGCCACCTTCTTCGTGCGAGGTAGAAGTTTTCAGCAACATCGGATAATTGGGCCAGGGCATTAGTGAAGTTCTGCCAACCGGTGGCTTGGGCAGTAATTCAAATTGCGTAACTGTTTGGGCTCCCTGACGGTGAGAGGTTCCTACGCAATCGGAACCGGTATCGCCTCCTCCAATCACCACTACATTTTTACCGGTGGCAAAAATTTCTTCTCCGTTAATTGATCCATTGCTCACGCGTTTATTTTGCTGCTTTAAAAACTGCATGGCAAAGTACACCCCCTTCAAATCGCGTCCCGGAATATTTAAATCGCGCGGAACCGTACTGCCGATGGCAAGCACTACCGAATGATATTCGCGCAACAAATCATTCATACTGATGTTCCCTCCAACATCTGCACTGCACCTGAAAGTAATTCCTTCTTCCTCCATTAATGCAATGCGCCTGTCTATCACCTTTTTCTCCAGTTTAAAATCGGGGATGCCATAGCGCAAAAGACCGCCCGGTTTATCATCGCGCTCAAAAACTGTTACCAGGTGTCCAGCATAATTTAACTGTGCCGCTGCTGCTAAACCTGCAGGACCGGAACCAATAATCGCTACTTTTTTACCGCTTCGGATATGAGGAATGTGTGGCTTTACAAAACCTTTTTCAAAAGCAATTTCAATGACGTGCTTTTCAATTTCTTCAATAGCAATAGCGGGTTTATTGATACCTAACACGCAGGCCGATTCGCAAGGAGCAGGACATAGTCTGCCTGTAAACTCGGGAAAGTTGTTGGTTGATTTAAGTATTTCGTAAGCGGACTGCCAGTTCTGTTTGTACACCGCATCGTTAAACTCAGGAATGAAATTGCCAAGCGGACAGCCGTTGTGGCAAAAAGGAACACCACAGTTCATACACCGGGCAGCCTGATGTGTGAGTTCTCCGGTTTCAAATGGAGCAACAAATTCACGATAGTGTTTTACCCGCTCGGTTGCAGGTTCTTTGGCAGGTAGTTTTCTCTGGTATTCTAAAAATCCGGTTGGTTTTCCCATTGCGTATTAAAGCTAAAAATTATCTTAATGAATCTGTTCAGCGCTTTTCGCTTTCACGGATAAAGCATTTTTATAATCCACCGGAAATACTTTAACAAAGTGCTTCAACTGGTTATCAAAATCCTTTAAAATCAAATCTGCCACACTGCTGCCGGTGTATGTCAAATGATTTTGCAGCATTTTCTTTATCACCGCTATGTCGTTATCATCCGGCAATTCCAGATGCACCATTTCGTTATTACACATCTGATGAAAGTTGCCTTTGATATTGTAAACGAATGCAATTCCTCCGCTCATACCTGCAGCAAAGTTTCTACCGGTTTCACCTAATATAAGAGCAGTGCCCCCAGTCATATACTCACATCCGTGGTCGCCTACTCCTTCCACTACCGTATCGGCACCGGAATTACGGACGCAAAATCTTTCGCCTGCTTTTCCTCTGATGTAAGCTTCTCCCGAAGTGGCCCCATAAAACGAAACGTTGCCAATGATGATATTCTGCTCAGGTATAAATCCTGCTTTTTTATCCGGATACACAATCAGTTTAGCACCGGACAACCCTTTGCCGAAATAATCGTTGGCATCGCCTTCCAACTCTAAGGTTAATCCTTTAGTGTTGAATGCTCCGAAACTCTGTCCTGCAGAACCGCTGAAAGAATAATGAATAGAATCATCAGGCAATCCTTTGGCCCCATACTTGCGGGTAATTTCGTTGGAAAGAATTGTTCCTGTTGCGCGGTCGGTATTCTTGATATCTAAGTGTGCTTTTATTTTTTCGCCATTAGTTAAAGCAGGTTGTGCCATCTTGAGCAAGGCAAAATCTAATACGTCAGCTAATCCATGGTCTTGCTCTTCCTGCTTGTATAATGGCGTATTGCCGGTGGCATCCTGTTTAAAAAGAATATTAGAAAGGTCAAGCATTTTATGTTTCCAGTGCGTGATGTTTTCGCGCATTGTCAGACAATCCGATTGACCTATCATTTCATTCACCGTTCTGAAACCAAGCTCTGCCATTATCTCGCGCATTTCCTGCACTAAAAACTTAAACAGGTTCATCACATGCTCCGGTTGACCGGTAAACATTTTTCTCAACTCAGGGTCTTGCGTAGCCACTCCCACCGGGCAGGTATTCAAATGACATTTGCGCATCATGATGCAGCCTTCAGCCACCAGCGCGGCAGTTGCCACTCCCCATTCTTCTGCACCGAGCAATGCGGCAATAACAATATCTCTTCCCGTTTTTAATTGTCCGTCAGTTTGCAGCACAACTCTACCACGCAGGCGATTTCTTACAAGGGTTTGATGTGCTTCAGCCAGACCAAGTTCCCAAGGCAACCCTGCATGACGAATAGAGCTGATAGGCGAAGCACCGGTACCTCCGTCATAACCAGAAATTAAAACCGCATCGGCTTTTGCTTTGGTTACTCCGGCTGCAATAGTTCCTACACCTGCTTTAGCTACAAGCTTAACACTAATGCGTGCATACCGGTTGGCATTCTTTAAGTCGAAGATCAACTGTGCTAAATCTTCGATGGAATAAATATCGTGATGTGGAGGTGGAGAAATCAACCCTACACCAGGTGTTGCGTGCCGCACTTTCCCAATCCACTCATCTACTTTAAAACCGGGCAATTGACCACCTTCACCAGGTTTAGCACCTTGAGCCATTTTAATCTGCAACTCATCCGCTTCGGTTAAATACTGACTGGTAACACCAAAGCGTGCCGAAGCAATTTGCTTTATGGCAGAGCGCATGGAATCGCCATTTTTGAGTGGTGTATAGCGGCTTTCATCTTCGCCCCCTTCACCGGTGTTACTCTTACCGCCAAGTCGGTTCATGGCAATGGCAAGCGTAGTGTGTGCCTCCCATGAAATTGAACCAAACGACATGGCCCCGGTTGCGAAACGTTTGTAAATATTTTCAGCCGGTTCTACTTCCTCTAATGAAACAGAAGGTCGTTGCCTTTTGAAATCGAACAGGCTGCGCAGGGTACAGGCTTTTTCTTCCTGCCGGTTAATGAGGCTTGAATATTTTTTAAAAACAGCATAATCATCTGTGCGCGCAGCATGTTGTAATAAGTGAATGGTTTGTGGATTGAATAAATGCGCTTCGCCTTTGCGGTTCCATTTATAAACACCACCGGGTTGTAAACGGTCTTCCGGAATCTCCTTTCGACTGAACCCAAAGTGGTGATTCATTAAAGCTTCCCGGGCAATTTCATCCAATCCTATTCCCGAAATTCGCGATATGGCACCGGTAAAATATTTGTCGACTACTTCTTTACTCAATCCCACTATTTCAAAAATCTGTGCGCCCTGATACGATTGAATGGTGGATATACCCATCTTGGAAAGTACTTTCAGCAAGCCTTCGTTTACTGCTTTAATATAATTATATCGTAAGTCTTTCACCGACAATTCACTATTGATGGCACCGGTGTTTTTCATGATGCGCACGGTCGATAAAGCAAGATACGGATTAATGACAGTGGCACCGAATGCGATTAAACATGCGAAGTGATGAACTTCCCATACATCGCCTGCCTCCACTACCAAACCAACTTTTCCCCGATATCCTTTGCGTATCAAATGATGATGTACCGCAGCTGTAGCGAGTAGTGATGGGATAGGTGCATGCTCACTGTCAATTGCGCGGTCGGAAATTATAATTACTTCAAAGCCGTCTTCCACAGCATCCACAGCATAGCGACACAACCGGTCTAGTGCTTTTTCCAGCGAACCGGGTTTCCCATCAGCTCTAAAGTAAGCCTGCAGCGTTTTTGCCTGAAAAATTCCGGTATCAATGCTTCTTATTTTTTCCAGGTCGTAGTGGCCAATCACCGGTTGAGAAAGGGCTACAGTGTGGCAGTTCTGAGGTTCTTCTACCAATAAATTACCTGTATTACCAACGAATGACGCGAGGGACATCACTACCTTTTCGCGAATTGGGTCAATAGGTGGGTTAGTTACCTGAGCAAATAATTGCTTAAAGTAATTCGAAAGATGCTGAGGCTTGTTGCTCAACACTGCTAAAGGGGCATCGGTGCCCATTGAGCCTATCGGTTCTTTGCCATCAACAGCCATTGGCGTAATTATGCTTTCAATATCTTCGGTTGTATAGCCAAATGCTTTTTGATACTTGAAAACCTGCTCAGGTTCCAGATAAGTGAACATCACTCGTGGAGCAGGTAGATCCTCCATCTTAATCTTATACTTCTTCAACCATTCGCTATACGGTTTCTGTGAACAGATTTTCTTTTTTAACTCATGATCACTAATTACTCGTCCCTGTTCCAAATCGACTACAAACATTTTGCCCGGTTGCAAACGGCCTTTTTCAATAATCATATCCTGCTCGACCGGTAAAGCACCTGTTTCTGAAGCCATGATCACACGGTCATCTTTTGTAATGCAAAAACGGCTCGGACGTAAACCGTTTCGGTCGAGCGTAGCGCCAATAATTTTCCCATCTGTAAAAGAAATAGAAGCCGGACCATCCCAAGGCTCCATGATAGAAGCATGAAATTCATAGAATGCTTTTTTCACCGGATCCATCAAATCATCCTTATCCCAAGCTTCCGGGATGAGCATCATCATCACATGTGGCAACGACCTTCCACAGTGCGTAAGCAACTCAATCATATTATCGAGACTGGCTGAGTCCGATTGTGCACCGGGAACAACCGGTAGCAGCATATCCATTTCTTCTTTAGAAAAATAAGGCGATATGAAACTCATTTCATTTGTCTTGAGCCAATTCAGATTCCCCTGAAGCGTATTGATTTCTCCATTGTGAGCAATGAACCGGAATGGCTGTGCTAATTTCCAGGAAGGAAAAGTATTAGTAGCAAAGCGAGAATGAATTAAACCAAAAGCTGAAACAACACGTTTATCGGAAAGGTCAACGAAGTAATTTCTCAGTTGCGAACTGGTGAGTTGACCTTTGTAAATAATAGTTTTATGAGAAAGCGAAGCAATATAAAAGCCAACTGCATCTTTTCTGACGGTGTTATTTATGAGTTTAGCAGAGTAGTTGCGAAACACAAAAAGTTTGCGTTCAAAAACATCCGGATCATTAATACTTAAAGGACAGGCGATAAAAATCTGTTCCATTTCAGGTTCTACTGAAAGAGCTGTTTCCCCAATGCTGTTGATATTTACCGGCACTTTTCTGAAACCGA
>CAIYOV010000529.1 GCA_903927935.1 uncultured Bacteroidota bacterium
CCGCAAACAGATTGAAGTTTCCCTTTGCGTGCAAAGCATTCACCTCTCCTACCGTGCGTATACTTTCAATAATACAGTCTTTGCCGCTCTCCTTAGCTTCGCGGTATAATTCTTCAGCAATAAAGCTCGGAGAGTTTTGCGCCCGTAATTCGTTGGCAGTAGCCACCAGTGTATCGCGGTTTACTTCTTCGCCCTTTGCTTTTATAAGCTTGGACAGATAACCACGCACCGAAAAGTGAGCAAATCCGTGATGCTTCGTCAGGTAATCTACAATGGTTCCTTTACCTGCCCCTAAAGTTCCTGTAATGCCAATAATCTTCAACTGAAATATTTTAAGTGAATATAAACGAATTGACTTCGCAAGGCAGTGCGTGTGAATAAATTGAAGCGGGATGTGAAAAACAAAAATATTTTTACCGATATGAATTTCAGAAAAGCCGGCTTGCTGATTGTAGGGATAATAGCTATAGCTTTGTTTTTCTTAAACCGGAAAGATGTAACACTGGTGAAACAGGACACATTTTCGGTTACACCAATTGGCGGCACCGGTTATCTGCTAAAGTCGGTTCTGCATTTGAACAATCCTAATCTTCTTTCTTCTACCATTAAAACCATCTCTGAAAAATATTTCATTGAAGGTCGCGAAGTAGCGCGGATGAACATGGAAATAAGCCAGGGAATCCCCGGATTGAAAGAGACTTCCTTTCCCGTAAATGTCCGCTTCAGCAAAACTGATTTAATGAGGATATTCTCTGACGACACTTTGCTTACAAGTGTAAGAGCAGAAGTAAACATAGTTGGCGAAATTACTTTTGAGAATATGATGAGCAGCGGCACTATTTCTGTCAACCAAAAAGACTCTGTTCTGATTTCTATTTTATAAATGGCAAGACAATATTTCATTCTACCCTTTTTTGCAGTTGTAATCTCTGCCTTACTTTCTTCGTGCAAAATATATGCACCGGTATTTAAAACCATTGAGAATGTTCATTATGAACGATTAGAAGGT
Organism: uncultured Bacteroidota bacterium; assembly: GCA_903927935.1. Classification (GTDB taxonomy): domain Bacteria; phylum Bacteroidota; class Bacteroidia; order Chitinophagales; family LD1; genus Bog-950. The sequence continues at coordinate 1,010 of CAIYOV010000529.1, forward strand.
AAAGGCTTCAAATTAGGCGCTGAAGCGGTTTTCGATAACCCCAACAAAATAAAATGTACTATCAAGGATATTGAAGTAAATGTAGTGCTGGACAAAAAATTGATTGGAATACTCGGAGAAAAATCGGATGTAGAAGTCATTCAAGGAAATGAATTCAGGATTCCACTTGGCATTCAGATTAAACCGGAGGGAACTATCTTTGATGATATTAAAACCCTCTGGGGCATTTTTGTTGATAAAGAATCTGATCTCTATTTTATAGGGAAAATAAAATTGAAAGCATTCGGGCTGAATTTTTCTATTCCCATTAAATATCAACGCAAATTCAAATTAAGTGAACTAAGGAAGTAATGTTTTGTTTCCATTAAAACTGTTATTACTTTCATAATACAAAAAATCGAAAACTATGGGCATCCGTTTTTTTAAGTACGCTTCAGTTTGGGTAAGTATAGGAATTATCATGACCTCGCTGTTGTTTGGCGGCAAATGGGTTTTTGTTGCTCCGCTTTATGTTTTTGCTCTAATACCCCTAATTGAACTCTTTTTTGGCGGCAGTGAGAAAAACATGGATAAAGTAGAAGAAGAAATTGCCAAGAAAGACTGGAAGTATGATTTTGTAGTTTGGAGTGTGGTCCCGCTTCAATTTGCGCTTTGCTTTTTTTTCCTAAACCGGTTAGATGATAGCTCTCTAGCCTTATGGGAAAAACTTGGAATGATGTTCGCCTTTGGTATTGCATGTGGTGTTTTGGGAATTAACGTAGCTCATGAACTCGGCCACCGTAACACCTGGTATGAACAACTGATGAGTAAGATGCTTTTAGCTACCTCACTTTATATGCACTTTTTTATTGAGCACAATCGCGGTCATCATAAAAATGTTTCTACCGATGAAGATCCGGCTTCTTCCAAATACGGTGAAATAATTTATGCTTTCTATTTCCGCTCGGTTATTAATGGCTGGCTTTCGGCCTGGCATATTGAAGGTGAGCGACTGAAAAAAACCAATCAGAGTTTCTGGGGGATTCATAACGAAATGCTGATTTACCAGATCATTCAGATTTCGATGCTCGTTGCAATTGCGCTTATCTGGAACTGGCATGTTATGCTGTATTTTATTGGTGCTGCTACTATCGGGTTCCTGTTGCTTGAAACAGTAAACTACATTGAGCATTATGGATTGAGAAGAAAAAAGATTGATGATGCTTACTACGAAAAAGTAATGCCGGTTCACTCCTGGAACAGCAACCATCCTATTGGAAGAATCATGTTATTCGAACTTACCCGTCACAGCGACCATCATTATATGGCTTCAAGAAAATATCAGGTGCTTCGTCACTTTGATTACAGCCCGCAAATGCCAACCGGTTATCCGGGAATGATGGTGTTAGCGCTCTTTCCACCGCTTTGGTTCAAAGTGATGCATAAACAGATTGCAAAATACAGAGCAACCTCACAGGGAGAAGCTTTAGCGTAAAGTATGAAATATCTCCTTCTGTCCGCTCTCTCTGTTTTCATTGCCAGTTCAACTTTTTCGCAGCAGGAATTACGATTAAATCAAATTCAGATTATTGCCAGCCACAATAGCTATAAGAAACGCCCATCGGAAAAAGAGATGAAGTTTCTAATGAAGGTTAAAGACAAATTAGGTAAAGAGAATAATCCATTGGCCCTTGACTACGGCCATCTTCCTTTCGATTCGCAGTTTACTTACTACAATGTGCGAGGTTTAGAAATTGATATTAACCCTGACCCTAAAGGCGGGTTTTATTACAAGAGAAAAATCAACGCGTTTGTTCATGGTTTGAAACAGAAGTCAGGCGTTGAAGCATTGAAGAAGCCCGGATTAAAAGTGCTGCACATTAAAGACGTGGACTACGAAACCAACTATTACACTTTTAAAGAATCACTGATTGCATTGAAAAAATGGAGTGATGAGCATCCGAATCATTTGCCCATGTTCATTAACATCGAAAGTAAAAGCGGTGCACCGGGTGATGAAAGTGGACTACTTCGCTTTGTTGGCTTTAAACGTGCCATTCAATTTGACTTAGCACAATGCGACTCAATTGATTCAGAAATAAAAAGCGTATTTGGCAATGATTTGAACGGAGTAATTACACCGGATGATGTGCGAGGTAATTTTTCTACGCTTGATGAAATGTCTACGCATAACGAATGGCCTGTATTAAGTAATTGCAGAGGAAAAGTAATGTTTGCAATGGAAGGAGCAGCTGTAGATAACTACCTGGTCAATCATGCTGCTTTAAAAGGAAGAGTAATGTTTGTTTACAGCGAACC
>CAIYOV010000530.1 GCA_903927935.1 uncultured Bacteroidota bacterium
ATTTGTTAAAAAATGGAAAATCCATCAAAAAAGGAAAAAAGAGTAAGTCGGACTTCTGAAATAAGGTAAGGTTCTTTCGTTTTCCGCCTATGTTATATTGGTAAATTTTGTTCTGTTTGTCGGAAGCTAAATTTTAAGGTAAAACACATGCGCCTCGGTTTCTTTCTTCTGGTATTTATGGTCGGTATCGTGAATCTTGCTCAGGCGCAGGATGTCAAAACAATTCGCGGACAAGTAATAGATAAAGACTCAAAATCTCCTTTGTCGGGTGCCAGAGTGGTAGTGGTAGATACAGGTAAATTAGTTGGAACTGTTACCGATGAAAACGGCTACTTCAAACTGGAAGTTCCTCTTGGCAGGGTTTCTCTTCGTATTGCTTACCTCGGTTACAAAGAGGAAGCGGTGAATAACCTGTTGGTTATTTCGGGAAAAGAAATAAACCAGACTGTTGAGTTAGAAGAAAAAGTGACAAACATGAATGAGGTAGTGGTTACAGCAAACAAAGAAGAAGGCAAAGCAAAAAATGAATTTGCGGTTATCAGTGCCCGCTCCTTTGATGTGGAACTGACTAGCCGCTTTAGCGGAAACCGCAATGACCCCGCGAGAATGGCTTCAAACTTTGCGGGTGTGAGTGGAGCGAATGATGCGCGTAATGATATTATTATTCGGGGCAATTCACCTATGGGAATGTTGTGGCGCTTGGAAGGAATTGATATTCCAAGTCCGAACCACTTTGGTGGTTTTGGCAGTACTGGTGGACCGGTGAGCATGCTGAACAACAACACCCTTTCTCGTGGCGATTTTTTTACCTCTGCTTTTCCGGCCGAATACGGTAATGCTTTGTCGGGTGTGTTTGATTTGGGTATGCGCAATGGCAACAAAGACAAATTTGAATTTCTTGCTCAGTTAGGTTTCAACGGAATAGAAGCGGGTGCCGAAGGTCCTTTTGCAAAGAAAAAAAGCCAGGCATCCTTCCTCATCAACTACCGGTACTCAACGCTGGCGCTATTTAAATTAATGAAAGCAAATTTCGGAACCGGTACGGCAGTACCTGAATATCAGGACTTAACTTTTAAGATAGATGTGCCCACCAAAAAAGCAGGCGTGTTCCGATTTTGGGGCCTGGGGGGGTTAGATAAAATTGAATTGCTAGGGCATGTGGTTGATTTAAGCAAACCACAAAATAATTTATATGGCAACGAAAACATTGACCTTTACAACAAAGTGCAAACCGGTATGCTTGGCTTTTCGCATACCTATTTTTTCAATACAAAAACCTACTACAAACTGATGCTTGGCGCTTCGCATCAAACTGTACTGGCCGATATAGATTCTATAGAACCCGTGTATCGTAAGGAAATTGTGCGTTATCAGAAAGTTTCGCTGCGCCAGAATAAATACAGCATGCACCTGATGAGCAACAGCAAGCTCGATGCAAAAAACACGGTAACCGTTGGCATAATTGCCGATGTATATGATTTGAAATTTGCTGACAGCATTTTGTTCAGAAGCATTTTTATACCTGTGAAATACGGCAAAGGGTTCAGCACATTGGTAGAAGCCTATGCGATGTGGAAACACAAATTCAGTGAGCAGCTTTCGTTGAATCTGGGAATGCATGCGCAGTATTATTCGCTCAGCAGCAGTTTTGCACCCGAGCCGCGTGCTGGTTTAAAATATCAATTCCGCGAAAACCAATCTATCAGTATTGGCTATGGCATGCATCATCAAATTCAGCCACTGCCTACTTATTACAATGCCGAGGTTTCGGTAACAGCAACAGGTAAACCCACGAACCTGAATATGGATTTTACCCAAAGCCAGCATCTGGTGTTTGGTTACGATTTAATGTTTCTGAAAGATTTTCATTTGAAGGCAGAAGCCTACTTTCAATACATCAACAATGCACCGGTTGAGAAATTCAGCAGTTCGTTCAGTATGCTGAACTCCGGTGCCGATTTCGGAACGCCAGATAACACGAACCTCATCAACAAAGGGGTGGGCAGAAATTACGGGGTAGAAATTACGGCTGAAAAGTTTTTCAGTAAGGGATATTATTTTTTAGTAACCGGTTCGTTCTTCCAGAGCGAATATAAAGGCAGTGATAATGTTTGGCGCAATACCGCATTTAATGGTCATTATGTAGTGAATGCCCTTGGTGGTTATCAATATCTGTTTGGCGGAAAGAAAAACAAAACCAAGCGCAACTCTATTGCTGTTGATTTTAAAATGACGGGTGCCGGTGGACGCTATTACACACCTATTGATTTAACTGCCAGTGCTGCGCAACACCAACAGGTGCTTATAGATAAACAGGCGTTCTCGCAAAAGTATAGAGACTACTTCCGCCTCGATTTGAAACTGAGCTACCGCATCAGTTTCCGGAAAATTACCCAGGAGATTTCGATGGATTTGCAAAACGTAGCCAACATCAAAAATATTTTCCGTAAGGTATATAACCCGCGAACCAACTCGCTGAATAATGAATATCAGCAGGGCATTTTCATATTGCCGCAATACAAGATTTTGTTTTAAACCCAGTTCTAATTTTTTTGCGAATGCCTTACCTGATAATTTGATATTATTGCGGCATGGA
>CAIYOV010000531.1 GCA_903927935.1 uncultured Bacteroidota bacterium
ACCATTTCGCAAATGGTTACGTAGTGCCTCAGAATATTGTCTTGCCCTTTAATTCCCTCCTTAGCCATCAGCGATGGATTAGTAGTAACTCCGTCAAGAATACCGAGAGCTTCTGCTTCTTTAATGTGTTCGAGGTTGGCTGTGTCAATGAAAAATTTCATATTGAAAGTATTGAGTTTTAGTATTAAGTATTGAGAAATATCTGCGCGAATATGAAGGCGCAGAAATAAAATTTACTAAGTAGAAATAAACAGATTGTGGAGAGCCTTTGTATTCAAGTTCCCTTTTAGGGAATTTAGGAATAAAAAATAGGGCAAGCTGGCTATATCGCACCGCTTCAACCGTCTGCCTTTGCTGCGTTTCCGCCCTGGAGGATTGAACAGGAGCTGATCGTATAGGGCTCGCCCCAGCGGCAAATGTAACAGAGTTATTGAAAGTTTAAAGTTCCTAATTGCATTTGTCATTCACCACTTACTGATGGCTATTCACTATTCACTTTTTTAATAGTTTCACGGCTCAAATTTTCGAAGTATGACAAACACAAATTTAGAATTCAACAAGAATGAAGATGCTATCAAATTGGTGATGAGTGACCTGCGTAAATTAAGCGACCAGATTAAACTTGGCGGTGGAAAAAAATCAATTGAAAAACATAAAGCGAAAGGAAAACTTACTGCCAGAGAAAGAATCGAATTACTTCTTGATAAAGGAAAACCGGTAACTGAAATAGCAGAGTTTGCCGGTTGGGGAATGTATGAAGAACAAGGTGGTTGCCCCAGTGGCGGGGTGGTGGTAGTAATGGGGTACATTAAGGGGCGTTTGTGTATGGTAGTGGCAAACGATGCAACAGTAAAGGCCGGTGCGTGGTTCCCGATTACCGGAAAGAAAAGTCTGCGCGCTCAAGAGATTGTAATGGAGAATCGCATACCCGTAATTTACTTAGTAGATAGTGCCGGTGCGTTCCTCCCCATGCAGGATGAAATTTTTCCGGATAAAGAAAACTTCGGTCGTATTTTCTACAACAACTCTATCATAAGCTCAATGGGCATTCCACAAATTTCTGCCATTATGGGAAGTTGTGTTGCCGGTGGAGCGTATCTTCCAATATTAAGTGATGAAGCGTTGATTGTAGAAGGAACCGGTTCGGTTTTTTTGGCCGGAAGCTATTTAGTAAAAAGTGCTGTGGGAGAAGAAGTAGATAACGAAACACTTGGTGGTGCGGTAACACATTGCGAAATTTCGGGAGTTACCGATTATAAAATGAAGAATGATGAAGAGTGTTTGAAAACCATTCGCAACCTGGTTGACAAATTCGGTAAACCGGCAGATGCAGGTTTTGACAGAACTACTCCAGCAAAACCTGCGTTGAACGAACAGGAAATTTATGGCATTATTCCCGAAAGCATTACGAGCCAATACGATATGCACGAAATTATCAAGCGCTTAGTTGATAATTCGGAAATTGAAGAATACAAAGAAGATTATGGCAAAAGTATAATTACATGTTATGCACGAATAGATGGTTGGGCAGTAGGCATTGTAGCGAATCAACGTAAAGTAGTAAAGAGTAAGAAAGGCGAAATGCAGTTTGGAGGAGTAATTTATTCTGACTCTGCTGATAAAGCTGCGCGCTTTATTATGAATTGCAATCAGAAAAAAATTCCATTAGTGTTTCTCCAGGATGTGACGGGATTTATGGTAGGTTCAAGAAGTGAACATGGAGGAATAATAAAAGACGGAGCCAAAATGGTGAGTGCAGTTTCAAATTCAGTAGTTCCTAAATTCACTATCGTTATCGGAAACTCATATGGTGCCGGTAACTATGCAATGTGCGGAAAAGCGTATGACCCGCGTTTGATTTACGCATGGCCAACTTCGCGTATTGCAGTAATGGGTGGTGATCAGGCAGCCAAAGTGATGTTGCAAATTGAAGTAGCAGCACTGAAAGCAAAAGGTCAGGAAATTCTACCCGAAGACGAAAAGAAACTCCTTGATAAAATCAAAGACAGATATTTCAAAACTCTTGATCCCAAATATGCTGCTGCACGTTTATGGACTGACGGCATTATCGACCCGTTAGACACGCGCAAAGTAATTTCGATGGGCATAGAAGCCGCTAATCAATCTCCGATTACAAAGCAGTTTAACGTGGGGGTTATACAGACATAGAATTCGTTTGTTATGATTTTGTAATCGTGCCGCTCTGTGCTGCAAAGTGGCACAATTTTTACTTATCTTCATTACACAAAATTAAATCATGAAAAGGCTATTACTAATTGTTCCGGTTATAATTGCACTTATTGCTCTATCATTTATCCATAAACCTAAACCTGCTGAAGAAGGCGGCATTAAATGGATGACATTAAAAGAGGCACAGGAAGCACAAAAAAAACAACCTCGCAAAATTGTGGTAGATGTTTACACCGGCTGGTGCGGATGGTGTAAGCGCATGGATGCTACCACTTTTGTAAATCCCGAAATTGTAAAATATATAACCGAAAATTATTACGCAGTAAAGTTTGATGCCGAAACGCAAGAGAACATTAAGTTTAACGGAAAAGATTATAAGTATACTGCTCAAGGCAATAGAGGTTACAACGAATGGGCGGCAGAAATGCTAAACGGACAATTGAGTTATCCAACCACCGTTTATTTCGATGAACAACTAAATGAAATTTTCCCTGTTCCCGGCTATCAGGATCCTCAAACATTTGAAACTGTTATAAATTTTGTAGCAAGCAACAGCTATAAAACTATGAAGTGGGAAGAATACCAGGGGAAATTCAAAGGGAAAGTGAGTAACTAATTTCGCTCACAAATATTTTTGAAGTCGCAGAACTTGCAGCGCTCTCCGTCTTCTGTTTTGGCAAATGAAATTTCCGGAGTCAACATTTCAACTAAAACAGATTTCAGTTTTTCTTCAAACCGAAGAATGGTTTCTGCATTGAGCACATCGTTTGTTTTGTCGATGCGCACTGTATCTAAAAACTTATCGCTTTCACGCAACCAATAAATACCGGAACGCACCGGAACTTCTTTTCCCTGCATCCGGTTATACAACCACGCATAAACGAGCAACTGCACCGGTTTTGAATATTTCGGGTCATTTGTAAGTGCTTCCCATATTTCTTCATTCAGAATAGGAATAGTTGAATACTTCGAAGTTTTGTAATCAGCAATCTGGATTACTCCGCCTACTCGTTCAATCCTATCTACACGACCTGCAACTTTTATTTCTTTTCCGTTGATAGGAATAACGTATTCGAGTTTCCCTTCCAGTAATTCAATTCGTAAATCTTCACCGGCATCGTTAAGTTGCTGAATATTTTTCTTTTCGTGTTTTAAATATTCTTCAGTAAGTTTTATACAAACCTTGAAAAGCAAAAGATTCTTGCCGCTTCTTAAACTTTCATTATCGAAACGCTTTACTAAATGTTCACGCAACAAATCTTCGATACGTTGTTTGTTTTTTAGTTGTGCTTCAATAAAATCTACTGCAACCACCATTCCCACCTTCTCTTCGTAAATTTTTTCTAACGCATGATGGACTGCCGAACCAATTGTAGCTGCTTCCATATTTTCTTCCATGTCTTCCTCTTCGCGCAAACCGGCTATGTAGCGGAAATAATATTGCAGCGAACAGTTGATGTAAGTATTTAGTGCCGAAGGAGAAAGACCTGATGTAGTAAGAATCGTTTCTAACTTTTCAAGAATTTTTCCATTCTTCTTAATCACAATTTCCGTTTCAGCAATTGCCGGTGCCGGGTCAATGGCAAAAATCATATCTGCAATTTCTGCCTTCGGATTTGCAAGAAGCAACTCCTGTTGTAATTGCAAAACAAAACGACTCTTTTCCCCTCCGCCCAATTCATCGGGCTCTGTGTTATAAAGAATGAAAATATTTTCTGCCTGATGAAACAGGCGATAAAAAAGATAGGCTGTTACCGCATCGCGTTCTTTGTGGGTAGTGAGAAATTCTCTTCGCATTTCGTAAGGAATATACGAGCGCATGTTTTTACCTGAAGACAAAATGCCTTCATTGGCCGAAAGAAAAATTACGCTTTTAAAATCAAGTGAGCGTGTTTCCTGCAAACCCATTATCTGCAAACCCTGTACAGGGTCGCCTTCAAGTGGTACGCGAGTGCTGCGAAAATCTTCTTTTAGCAAAGCGATGTAAGTTTTGATACTGATGTTATCGCCACCGCTGAAAATATTTTGCGTGTTATTGATGATATTCAGTAGCCGGAAAGTAATTTCTGTTTCTGCTGCCAATGCTGAATTGCCTGCGCGTGCACGCTTCACCAATTTATCGAGCAGGGTGTTGACGATTTGAGAAAGATACTGCGCGTATAACTTTGTATCTTCTCCTTCAAACAGAATTGAATTTATTTTTTCATCGAATGCTTTATCCAATTCTTCTTTTCGGATAAGTATCCGGTTCTGCGATTTCATCGCCTCCACAAAATATTCTGTCTTCAAACTGCCAAAAAGCAAACGAAAATAATTATGCTGCAACAAATCGAAAACATCTTTATAATAGAATCGCTGTGTCCGGTTCTTAGATTGATACTTTTGCGAGTTATGATAAAGGCGAAAAAGAATATCCAGAAAAGTAGCAGGATTGCTTCCGGCAATAGTTAAGCCCATGGTGATGTTTATCGCAGCAATATTGGAAGGAAGATTAGCAATCAACGGGCTCAAAAGTTTTTCATCAGGAACAACGATTACTGTTTCAAGCGAGTTTGTTTCATTTAGCTGCAACTGGTTTTGTAGAATATCAGCCACAACTTTTACCTGACCCACGTTCTTTGCCGCACCAATTATCTGAATCTTCTTTGGTGTAGTGCTGATGCCATCGGTAAAATTCTTATCACCGGTTCTGAATTTTGATTTGTATTGACGAAAAAACAAACCAGCTTCTTTCATTTCATCGCGCACGTAATAATTATCTGCATCCCAAATTACTTCTGCATTAGTCGTTGCAATTAAATGAGCGATTATAACCTCATCTGTTTTGTTCAATCCGCTGAAGCCAATTAAATAAACTGCCCCACCTAAATCCTCCCCTACAGGGAGGACTTTAAGGTTCTCCGCAATGTGACGAAGAATCATTCCGCGATACGCTTTTTTATTAGCAAATAGTTTTTCGCGCAATAGGTGATAGAGCTTTCCAAAATCTTCCCAGAACTTTCGATACTCTAGTTTATATTCTGTTGGCTCTTCACCCGGCTCGTAAGTTTTCATGCTTTGCAGCATCTCTAAATTTCTGAAGAATGATTTGGCATCAGCTATCTGCAAATCGAGTTCATCAAAATCTTCGAGCAGCACATTCGCTGTGCCTATGAAATCATCTAAAGTAAGTGTGCCGCCAATCTGTTTATGACAAGCGTAAAGTTCGGTAACCAATTCAATATTATCAGCCACTACTAAACCGCTTTGCGCAAGCATCCAGTTCTGAAGCGTAGAAATTTCGGGAGCAAAAACAGCCTGTTGCGCCTGATGTTTTAATTCATTTCTAAAATAAGTGCAGGAGCGCTGATTCGGCATCAGCACCAACACATCGCTTAGGTTATTTCCGTGCTTCGCTAAAATTTTCTCAGCGGTTCTCTCTAAAAACTTCTTCATGCTACCACCTCCTTCTTTTGTTCTGCCGTGTAAAAAAGTATTTTCTGTTGCACCTTCACGCCTGCTTCTTCGAGCCATTTAGCGTAATCATTCAACTGCTGCTGATGTTCAGGTTTGCGTTTACCGGTTTTGTAATCAAGAATAAAGGCTTCGCCATTTTTCAGAATTACCCGGTCGGGTATTCTTGTTTTTTCGTTTTGTTTCAACAAAGGTCGCTCGGTAATTACTTTGAATTCTTTTTTGAAGAAAGCGTTCAACTCGGCGTGATAAATCACCTCCTTCAGTTTTACCTTCAGTTCGTTTTTCTCCTCTTCATTAAATATCCCTTCTGCTTTCATTTTGTTTGCAACCACTTCTTC
>CAIYOV010000532.1 GCA_903927935.1 uncultured Bacteroidota bacterium
GTTACAAAGGGCTGTCATACACTGCAGTATTGGCAGTGGCACTGTACATGGTTAGCATCCTCACCGTGCCCCAAAAAGCATTATTCGGGGTTTCTATCTCTATTTTATCCGACGCCTGGAAACGCAAAGACAAGGCACTAATCGAACGTGTGTATAAAAAAACTTCGCTCAATATGATGATTATTGGTATGCTCATCTTTGTTAGCATCTGGTTAAGCATCGACCAACTCTTAAGTTTCCTGCCTCCAGAATATCTGGCCGCCAAACCAGTTATTTTACTTATGAGTCTTGGCAAGCTTTTTGACCTTGCATGCGGCATCAACAATGAGCTTTTATCAACGTCTAATTATTGGAGATTTAATTTCACCTCGCATATCCTCCTACTGTTTTTACTTATCCCGCTCAATGCAATTCTTATAAGTAGGTTCGGATTGATGGGCTCTGCCTATGCTTCGGTAATATCGCTTACTATCTATAACAGCCTCCGCTTTTTATTTATATACAAGAAATTTAACTTGCAACCGTTTTCAAAAAATACACTGTGGAGTTTCATTTCGGTCGTGGTTTTGTATTTTACTATTAACTTAATACCAGCTAACAACGCCACTTTAATTACTAAAGGGTAATCCTCATCGTTGATAATTACGTTGATTCCAGAAAGACGGACTACTTCATGTAAACGGTGCCGTCTTTCATTAATCGTTCCGAATTTGGGCATAAGAACACGTATCTCTAAGCCTTGTTCCTGCATAAATTTAGGCAGTTCGTTAGCGATTTTAGAAGCTTCAGTTAACGCCAAATAGGGATCCATTTCCTGCGTTACGATTAGAATTCTCTTTTTTTCCATATTATTGTTTGGTTTGAGTGAGAAAATGAAGAAATTATTAAAACGGAGTGCAAAGATAATAATAAAATATCGTAAAACCCCAAAAGAACAAGCAACAAAACTGTTAAGCTATCCTATTTATGCTGATTTTTAAGCAGATTAAAGACCTAAAAAAACATCTCCAAAGCACTGATAATAAGGAGAAACCAAAAGGTTTTGTTCCAACTATGGGAGCCTTGCACGAGGGGCACCTTTCTTTAATAAAGCGAAGCAAAAAGGAATGCAAACTGACCGTTTGCAGCATTTTTGTGAACCCGACCCAGTTTAACGACAAGACAGATTTTGATAAATACCCCAACACAATTACGCAGGATATTGTGTTACTAAATGATGTCGGGTGTGATATTCTTTTCCTTCCATCAGTAAGTGAAATATACCCTGACGGATTTACTGATAATACAAAGATCAACTTTGGATTTATTGCTGAAACTCTGGAAGGCGAGCATAGACCGGGTCATTTTGGCGGTATGGCACAGGTAGTAGAGAAACTTCTGAAAATTGTAAGGCCCGATAAGCTATACATGGGACAGAAAGATTACCAACAACAGATAGTTGTTCAGGCACTTATTAAAAAGAGAAAACTAAACCTCAAATTGGTAATATGTGAAACTCTTCGTGAAAAAGACGGGCTGGCAATGAGTTCCCGTAATATCCGGTTAGACGCAAATTCAAGAAAATTAGCCGTTGAGATTTCAAGAACGTTACAAGGAGTGAAAGAGGCCGTCCATCAAAAAAAGTCAGAAATATATACAATTGAAGATTGGGGAAGAAAGCAACTTGAAAGTTTTAAAGGTATTGACTTAGAATATTTTGACATAAGAAATGCTGAAACATTGAGGTCAGTTTCTTCAACAAATGAGAAAATGGTAGCACTTGCCGCGGCAAAAATTGGGGGCGTGCGATTGATTGACAACATGTTCCTAAATTAAAAGTGACGATTTCTATTTAACTAATCTTCCGTCAATAGGCTAAATTAGAAGAAAGCCATCTTTCCATTTCTTCAACCGAAAGCGCTTTTGCTTTTGCCAGCGATTCCACCTGGTCTTTCTGAATTTTTCCTACACCAAAATACTTTGCGTGTGGAGAAGCGAAATAAAATCCGCTTACCGAAGCAGTAGGATACATGGCATTGCTCTCTGTCAACCTAATTCCTGTATTCTTCTCCACATCAAGCAGATTCCAGATAATTGGTTTTTCCGTGTGATCTGGACAAGCCGGATATCCCGGTGCCGGACGAATGCCCTGATATTTTTCGTGAATCAAATCTTCACCCGAAAGTTTTTCATCGGCCGCATAGCCCCAGAATTCTTTCCGAACTCGCTCGTGCAAGCGCTCTGCAAATGCTTCTGCTAAACGGTCAGCAAGGGCTTTAATCATGATGCTGTTATAGTCGTCATGATCCTTCTCAAATTTCTCAATCCACTTTTCAATTCCCAGACCTGTTGTAACAGCAAATGCTCCGATATAGTCATCCTTCGGACCAACAAAATCTGCAAGACATAAATTAGATGGACCGTTTTGTTTTTTAGTCTGCTGACGCATTTGGTGGAAGATAGTAAGTTGCTTCCCTTCTTCATTAAACACGTTAATAAATTCATCCTGCGATGAAGCAGGAAAAATTCCGATTACAGCTTTGGCTGTAATCCATTTCTCCGCAATTACCTTTTTCAGCAAAGCCTGAGCATCATCAAAGAGTTTCTTCGCTTCTTTTCCGTATTTCTCGCTTTCGAAAATGCGCGGATAAGCACCGTTCATCTCCCATGTTGAAAAGAAGGGGGACCAGTCAATGTACTGAGCCAGTTCTTCAATGCTGTAATCGTCAAATACTTTTACACCAACAAAATTCGGCTTTCTGATTTCTTCTTTTCTCCAGTCAATTTGATATTTGTTTTTGCGAGCCTCGGCAAGTGTTACATATTCTACATCGCTTTTTCTATTAGCATGCATTTCGCGCATTTCAGCATACTCGCTCTTTACAGAGGAAACAAAACTTTCACTTTCATCTTTGCTCAATAATTTACTGGCAACAGTTACCGCCTTGGAGGCATCAAGTACATGCACAACATTTCCAGAAAATACCGGAGCAACTTTTACGGCTGTGTGAAGTTTAGAGGTTGTAGCTCCGCCAATCAGCAAAGGTTGTTTCATACCTAGGCGCTCCATTTCTTTTGCTACGTGCACCATCTCATCGAGCGATGGAGTTATCAATCCGCTGAGTCCGATGATTTGCGCGTTTTCTTCACGTGCACATTCCAGAATTTTATCGGCAGGAACCATTACCCCCATGTCGATAATTTCGTAGTTGTTGCAAGCCAACACAACGCCTACAATATTTTTTCCGATGTCATGCACATCGCCTTTTACTGTTGCCAAAAGAATTTTGCCGTTGTTCTTAGCCGTGTTGCCTGACTTCCTTTTTTCTTCTTCCAAATAAGGAAGAAGATATGCCACCGCTTTTTTCATTACGCGTGCGCTTTTTACTACTTGCGGCAAAAACATTTTTCCGCTACCAAATAAATCGCCCACTATGTTCATGCCAGCCATTAACGGACCTTCAATGATTTCTAAAGGCTTGTCGTATTTTAATCGCGCTTCCTCCGTATCGGCATCAATAAATTCTACAATTCCTTTCACCAATGCGTGTGCTAATCTGTTTTCAACAGATGCGCTTCTCCATTCTTCGTTTACTACTTCGGCTTTATCTTTCTTTTTTACAGTTTCTGCAAAAGCAAGTAAACGCTCTGTGGCATCATCTCTTCTATCGAGCAAAACATCTTCCACGCGTTCCAGTAAATCTTTCGGAATGTCATCATATACTTCGAGCATGGTTGGGTTTACAATTCCCATGTCCATGCCGTTTCTAATGGCGTGATACAGGAATGCTGAATGCATTGCCTCACGCACCGGATTGTTTCCACGGAAAGAAAATGATACATTACTCACGCCTCCGCTAACATGTGCATGCGGAAGATTTTCTTTTATCCATTTAGTGGCGCGGAAAAAATCAATTGCATTTTGACGGTGTTCTTCCATGCCAGTTGCTACCGGAAAAATATTCGGGTCGAAGATGATGTCTTCGGCAGGGAAGCCGATTTGCTCGGTAAGAATCTTATAGCTGCGTTCGCATATTTCAATCCTGCGCTCATAAGAATCCGCCTGTCCCTTTTCATCAAAGGCCATTACAATAATAGCGGCTCCGTAATGATGAATAAGCTTCGCCTGCTTGACAAACTCTTCTTCACCGCCTTTTAATGAAATCGAATTCACAATTCCTTTTCCCTGCAAACATTTCATGCCCGCCTCGATAATGTGAAACTTCGAACTGTCAATCATCACCGGTACTTTAGAAATATCCGGTTCACTGGCAGTGAGGTTCAGGAATTTTTTCATGGCCTCTTCACCATCCAACATTCCTTCATCCATGTTCACATCTATTACCTGTGCACCACCCTGTACCTGATCAAGCGCTACAGCGAGAGCATCTTCATACTTATCTTCTTTAATCAGTTTTAGAAATTTTGCAGAACCCGTAACGTTGGTGCGCTCACCTACGTTCATGAAATTACTTTCAGGTGTCATGGTAACCGGTTCCAATCCGCTTAACTGCATGAATGGAATCCGTACCGGTTTTTTCCGCGGAGCATATTTTTCCGCTACGCGCGCAAATTCACGAATGTGATCAGGCGTGGTGCCGCAACATCCGCCAACCATATTTACGAAACCGCTTTTACAAAAATCTTCAATGTCGCTACCCATCATTTCGGCAGTTTCATCATAACCTCCAAAGGCATTTGGCAAACCGGCATTGGGATAAACGCTCACCCATGTATGCGCCACATTCGAAAGGGTTTCGAGATACGGGCGCATGTCTTTCGCACCAAGCGCACAATTCAGTCCAACAGATAAAAGATTGGCGTGCTTAATAGAAATCCAGAATGCTTCGGTGGTTTGTCCGCTCAAGGTTCTTCCACTGGCATCGGTAATGGTTCCAGAGACAGAGACCGGAAGGTTCGTTCCTTTTTCTTCCTGCACTTTTATGATGGCGAAGAGTGCGGCTTTGCAATTCAGTGTATCGAAAACAGTTTCTACCAATAACCAGTCTGCGCCTCCATCTATTAATCCGTGTGCCTGTTCGCTGTATGCCTTTACGAGTTCATCAAAGCTGATAGCGCGAAAGCCGGGATTGTTTACATCGGGAGAAATAGAGGCGGTGCGGTTGGTTGGTCCAAATGCACCGGCAACAAAGCGCGGCTTAGAAGGATTCCTTGTTGTAAATTCATCAGCCACTTCCTTCGCAATTTTTGCGGATTCAAAATTCAATTCGTAAGCAAGGTGCTCGAGTTTGTAATCGGCTTGTGCAATGGTTGTGGATGAAAAGGTATTCGTCTCAATAATATCTGCACCGGCTTCTAAATATTGAGTGTGAATTTCTTTGATGATTTGCGGTTGAGTGATGGACAGCAAATCGTTATTGCCGCGTAAATCATGTGTGTGATTCTTTAAACGCTCGCCACGAAAATCTTCTTCGCTCAACGTGTGGCGTTGAATCATTGTTCCCATTGCTCCATCGAGCACAAGGATTTTTTCTTCCAATAATTGTTGTAATGACTTCGACATATTTTCTATCAGATATTTATCGTTTTAGCATTTCGATGAATTCAAGTTCATCGCTTATTTTGTTGTCAAGAAAGTTTTTGGGAAGGAGAAAATAAATTCTTCTTATCTATCTCTTTCCGAATTTCGGATAGAGCAGGATTTGGCACCTTTCCCAATGTTAGTTGAGATGGTTGTCAAGACTTCATCGGGCCTGTCCCTCGGTCTTTCTTGATAACGATTTATTCAAAGAGCGGGGCAAATATAATCGGGTTTGGATAGAATTAAAATCGTTGTTTACATTCGCGCCTCGATGAAAATAACCGAACACATAGCCAACGCGAAAGGCAACACCCTTTTTTCGTTAGAGGTTCTTCCGCCACAAAAGGGAAAAACCATTGACGATTTATTGCGTGTAATTGAGCCGTTGATGGAATTTAAACCACCCTTTATTGATGTAACTTATCACCGCGAAGAAATTATTTATAAGAAGCGCGCAGATGGATTTGTGGAGGAAGTTCCGTTAAGAAGGAGACCGGGAACCGTTGGGATTTGTGCTGCTTTGCGCGCGAAGTTTAATATAGATGCTGTGCCGCATTTGGTTTGCGGAGGCTTTACGCCCGAGGAAACAGAGGACGCATTGTTCACTTTATACTATTTGGGTATTACCAATGTGATGTTGCTGCAGGGGGATGCTGATAAGAATGCAAAGTCGGCTCATGCTAAACTTTCGGCTTATAAGTATGCTTCGGATTTAGTGGCACAGGTGGCGGATATGAATCGCGGTAAGTTTTTGCACGAGGAAACGGAGAATGAGATGAAAACTAATTTCTGTATTGGTGTAGCAGCCTATCCCGAAAAGCATTTTGAATCGCCCAACCTTGCTACTGATTTAAAATGGCTGAAACATAAAGTGGATTGCGGTGCTGATTATATCGTTACTCAAATGTTTTTTGACAACAAAAAATATTTCGCGTTTGAAGAAAAATGCCGTGAGATGGGAATTTCTATTCCGATCATACCGGGTATAAAACCGATTGCTTCGAAAGCGCAGTTATCTTCGCTGGCTAAAATATTTCATATTGATATTCCTGAAGAACTGGCAGACGCTGTAGAAAAATGTAAGGATGACAAGGCCGTGAAGCAGTTAGGAATTGAATGGGCTATTCAGCAGTCGAAAGAATTGAAGGCCGCGAATGTTCCTTGTTTGCATTACTATACGATGAGCCGCAGCGAGGCGACTATTGAGATTGCGAAGGCCGTGTTCTAAGGCTTCTCCATCACCGTTCCGCATTTGCTACAAGTGCATAGTTCTATGTTTTCGTAAAAGCGTTCCATTACAGCAGGCAGATCTTTCACAATATCATCTACGCGCATTTTTTCTTCATACAGTTTATTGCCGCAGTTTTCGCAATACCATTGAAAGCCGTCCTGCACATCTTTAGGCCGGGTAACTTCCATGACCAGGCCAACGGTGTTTTCGAATCTTCGCGGAGAGTGCGGAGTGCCGGCAGGGAGGAGAAAAATATCGCCTTCTTTGATGGGGATGTCGACTATCTTTCCGTCTTCCACAATCTTCAACAGCATATCGCCTTCGAGCTGGTAGAAAAATTCTTCGGTTTCGTTGTAGTGAAAATCTTTACGCTTGTTGGGTCCGCCCACTACCATTACGATAAAATCATCGTTGCCTTTATACACCACCTGATTCATAACGGGCGGCTTGAGCAGGTGACGGTGTTCATCAATCCATTTTTTAAAGTTGAAGGGCCGGGTAATTGCCATAATTTCAGATTTTTAATTTTAGATTTTAGATTGCAAAAATAAATGTAAGAAATGAATCTCGACCTGACAGGAAAAAATGCCTTTGTTGGCGGAAGCAGCAAAGGAATTGGTAAAGCGATAGCTTTTGAATTAGCGAAACTAGGAGCCAATATTACGTTGGTGGGACGTGACGAGCCTGCGCTGGTGCAGGGGCAAATTGATTTGAGTTTTATAAGCAAGGCAGAACAACATCACGATTCGCTGGCGGTAGATTTTTCGAACCCGGAGAAAGTGAAGAGTGCGGTGTTGAAGCATCAGAAAAAAACAAACAAGACTTATCACATTCTGATAAACAACACCGGTGGCCCTACAAGCGGAAAAATTTTTGATGCTGAGGAAAAAGAATTTATAGCTGCGTTTGAAGCGCACCTGATCAACAATCATAACCTGGTAAAACTTTTTGTCGAAGGAATGAAGAAGGATGGTTACGGCAGAGTAGTGAATATTATTTCAACTTCGGTGAAAGTGCCGTTGCCAAATTTGGGCGTAAGCAATACTATTCGCGCTGCAGTGGCTAACTGGAGCAAGTCGATGGCGAATGAACTGGGGGCATTCGGTATTACAGTGAACAATGTACTGCCCGGTGCAACCGATACAGACCGGCTGAACAGTATTATACAAACCAAGAGTGACAAGACCGGTTGGGGCATTGATATAGTGCGCGAAGAAATGTTGAAGGAAATTCCGATGAAGCGATTTGGCAAGGCCGAAGAGGTGGCTGCGGCTGTGGCTTTTCTTTGTTCGCCTGCGGCTGCTTATATCAACGGTATTAATGTTCCGGTTGATGGAGGGAGAACCGGTAGCTTATAACGCGGTCTGACCTTGGTCAGACAAAATGGAGGGAAGATGAAAATTGAAAAAGAAAATATTTATCACATCTATAATCAGGGAAACAACCGTCAGCAAATATTTTTTAGCCGTGAGCATTATTTGTTATTCCTTAAACTTTATCGAAAACAAATAGCGGAACAGTGTGAAACACTTTGCTATTGTTTAATGCCGAATCATTTTCATTTTCTTGTGTATGCAACCGATAAAAGTATTGTGGAAATGAAACTCGGAGTTATTACTATACAAAAACTGTCAGATGGCTTTAGAAGATTACTCAGCACATACGCTCATGAAATAAATTCTTTGCGGGGAACAGCAGGTTCTTTGTTCCGGCAAAAAACACAAGCTAAGCTCATAGGCAGCGGTATTTCAACTACCACCATTTCATATGCCGAACAATGTTTTTATTACATCCATCAAAATCCTGTTTCGGCCGGATTAGCCGCTAAAAACTGCGATTGGGAATTTTCATCGGCACAAGATTTTTCAGGTATCAGAAACGGCACCCTTTGTAATCAGCAATTAGCATTTCAATTATTTGGTTGGGAGAGCGATGATTTATCTTTTTTAAACCGCTCTTATATTGTAGATAAAGAAATAGAAACTTCTTTCTTTGAATTTAAATCACCGTCTGACCAAGGTCAGACCGAGTAGCCAATGGAACAGTTAAGTAATTACATTAATGGAGAATTAGCAGAACCGTTTTCGAGAACCTATCTGGATAATTACGAACCGGCTACCGGTGAAGTTTATTCGCAAATACCCGACAGCGATGAACGCGATGTACAGTTAGCTTACGATGCGGCAAGAAACGCGTTTGAAAACTGGAGCCAAACTTCGCTTGAGAACCGGATGATGATTTTGATGAAGGTGGCAGATGGTATTGAAAAGCGTATGGATGAATTTGTGGCTGCAGAGAGTAAAGACAACGGCAAGCCGCAGAAACTGGCGAGGGCAGTTGATATACCGCGTGCGGTATCGAACTTTCGTTTTTATGCTTCGGCATTACAGCATTTTGCCAGCGAGAGCCATCAGATGCCGGGTGTAGGCATTAACTACACATTGCGCCAACCTATAGGCGTGGTGGGTTGTATTTCTCCATGGAACCTTCCTTTATATTTATTCACCTGGAAAATTGCACCGGCACTCGCTACCGGTAATTGTGTGGTAGCGAAACCGAGTGAGATTACTCCTTACACGGCTTACTTACTTTCGCAGGTTTGTATTGAAGTCGGTTTACCGAAAGGCGTTTTGAATATTATCCATGGCTTGGGCGGTAAAGTTGGTCAGGCGATTGTTGAGCATGAAGGCATTAAAGCCATTTCGTTTACCGGGGGAACGGAAACAGGTAAAAGAATTGCAGCAGCCGCGGCACCGATGTTTAAGAAGTTATCGCTTGAACTGGGCGGAAAAAACCCAACAATCATTTTTGCTGATTGCGATTTTGAAGAAACGGTGAAGCAGGTAGTTACCGCTTCGTTCAGCAATCAGGGAGAGATTTGTTTGTGCGGTTCGAGGATTTTTGTGGAGAGAAGTATGTATGAAAAATTCAGAGGTGCTTTTGTGAAGCGTGTGAAAACGTTGAAAGTGGGAGACCCGAATAATGATGATTCGAATATGGGTGCTATTGTTTCTGCTCAGCATAAACAGAAAATACTATCCTACATAAAACTGGCGCAGGAAGAAGGCGGCAAAGTTTTGTGCGGAGGCAGGGAACTTGAGTCTGACCAAAGGTCAGACCGAATAAAAAACGGATATTTCCTTCTGCCGACTGTTATAGAAGGATTAGACTATAACTGTAGAACCAATCAGGAAGAAATTTTCGGACCGGTAGTTACCATTACTCCTTTTGAAAACGAAGAAGATGTGTTGATGATGGCCAACAGCGTGAAGTATGGTCTATCGGCCACCATCTGGACCAATGATTTAAAGCGTGCACACCGGGTGGCCGAAAAGGTTGAAGCAGGAATTGTTTGGATAAATAGCTGGCTGGTGCGCGACTTAAGAACTCCATTTGGCGGTGTAAAAGCAAGCGGAGTTGGGCGAGAAGGAGGCTGGGAAGCCATGCGGTTTTTTACGGAGGCAAAAAATGTTTTTATAAAATCATGAAAAAGAAAATCTCTACAGACAAAGCGCCTAAACCGGTGGGCGCATATCCTCATGCACGCCAGGTCGGCAACCTTTTATTCCTTTCCGGTATCGGTCCACGCGAGGCCGGCACAAATAATATTCCCGGAAATAAGTATGACGCGAAGGGAAAGCTGGTGAAATATGATATTGCCGCACAATGTCATTCGGTTTTCAAAAACATCAGAACTGTTTTAGAAGAAAGCGGCAGCGAGTGGAACAACATGGTTGACGTAACCGTTTTTCTGACGAACATGAAACGCGACTTTAAAATTTACAACGAGTTGTATGCCCAGTATTTTAAAGATGCTCAGCCGTGCCGGACAACGGTAGAAATTAAATCGTTGCCCACACCGATTGCTATTGAGTTAAAAGTGATTGCTACTATTTAATTGAAGGCTACAATCCGAATTTTACGGCTGCAAAATAACTGAGGATAGCAACGCTGCCTGTCAACACCATTCCCCAGATAATATCTATCACCACAATGTCGAGTGGCCATTTAGCGATGGTTGCCATGTTGGTTAAATCGTAAGTAGCGTAACACAAACCGCCAAGTACAGCTCCATTGAGCAAAGCCGTTTGCCAGTTCATTTCTTTGGTAGCCGGCAACACTGCAAAAAATAAAATACCGCCAATATAAATGAGGTAAAAAACAATCGCAGCTGCCCAATTTACTTCGGGTGATAAAATGAACCCAAGTTTTTGTTTGTACAGATTCCGGGCAATTACTCCCAACCAAACCATATCGATAGCGAAGAAGATAACGGTAGTGATTCCGTAAAGCAATAAATTTTTCATATCATGATTTGTGGTATAACAACAATTATCTGTCAGATAAGTTTTTTCTTTTGAGGGAAAATTCTTTCAATCAGGTCCAAAGCCGGTGCTGTCATAAAGGTGGTCGCCAGTGCCATAAAAACCAGCATTGTAAAAATTTCGGGTTTCAGAATTCCCAAATCGTAGCCAATGTTCAGCACTATCAGTTCCATCAAACCGCGGGTGTTCATCAACACACCAATTCGCAATGCATCTTTCCACGAATAGCCCACTAACTTTGAGGTAAACGCACTACCAATCAATTTCCCTGCAACTGCCAGTAGAATAATTAAAGTGCAGATGAGCCACAAGTGCGAATCGTTGAGCAACCCGATTTGTGTTCGCAAACCGGTGAAGGCAAAGAATAAAGGCATCAGTAAAAATGTGCTGACATCTTCAATTCTTTCGGCAAACAGATTCCGCAACGTAAAATTGTTGGGCATAATAGCTCCTGCTAAAAATGCTCCGAACAAGGCATGTATACCAATTAGTTCAGCGGTATAGGCAGAAGCCAGCAGAACCAGAAAAACAAAAGCGATAAAATTGCCGTGCAGATTTCCGTCAGCAAAATAACGCACACTCAATTTTTTCAGAATCGGCCGAACGGCAAATAACATTACCAGTACATAAACAGCGGTTAAAAAAATAGAGAACCAGGCATTTGAAATATCTCCCGCCCGAGCAATGGCTATTACAAACGGAAGAATGCACCAGGCACTTACATCACCGATGGCGGCACTGATAATGGCCATGCTGCCCGCCTTGGTTTTGGTGATGTTGCGTTCTTTTAAAATTCTTGCCAGTACCGGAAATGCAGTAATGCTCATGGCAATGCCCATAAAAAGAGCAAAGGCTATAAATGAAATGTTGGCCGGTGCATATGTTTCGTAAAGAAAATACGCCAGCCCTACTCCCAAAAAATAAGGGAACACAATACTCACGTGACTGACTAAAATTGCTTCGGAGGCACGGCTCTTAAGGGTGTGTATATCGAGCTCCATACCAATAATGAACATAAACAGCACCAGACCTATTTGGCTGAGTAATTGTAAATTGGGAAGTGATGAAGCCGGAAACAGAAAACCAAAAGCACCTGGCATTAACCAACCGAGCAGCGAAGGCCCAAGGATAATACCGGCCGTTATTTCACCGATAACCGCCTGCTGACCAATGCGGGAAAATACATACCCCACTAAACGAGCAACGGAAAGTATCACCAAAATCTGCAAGAGCATTATTGATAAGGGGTGCTTTGCACTTTCTATGAAATTATTTTGAGAACCTGCGTTTGTTATGGCTGAACCCAAAGTGCCGGACTCCAGCTTCTTTCCTTGCCACAATAAAAAAAGTATAACTGCTACAAGCGGCAGTATAACAATCGGATAAAGTCTTAGGTGGCGTTTATACATTTTTCAGATAGATGCCAAAGTTGGTTGAATAATTGAAAAATGCAAGCAGTGGCAGAGGAATCAGAATTTATTACTTTTCAAACATGAACACATTTTTAAAAGTTTTTTTCGCCTTGTTTCTTGTCGTTTGTATAGGCGTACATGTATATGGTTTGTTTGTTCCTTTTACCACTGAATCGACTGCATCGCATATTACACATCTGTTAAGCTATTCGCTTTGCCTTTTCACTTTGCTTACAAAATTCAATATCAGGCTGGCAGTATATTTTGTGGGTGCTTTGTATCCTTTCTATTACCACGCAAACTGCGCCTGGAATACTTTTCAGGCGCAGCACACTTTGAATATAGTGTGTTGGTTGGTTGTTATCCTCCTTCCTCTGATTGGCGGATTTATTGCAAAAGAAAACCGCTCTACTGATTAAAACAGAGCGGTTTTGAATTTCATGGCATTATCTTTTACGCAAACTGACAAATAATCATACCCATTATAGTTACACAAACTAACCAGTAACCCCAGTTTATCAGAATATATTTCCAGCTTTTACGCTCAAACAAAGCATTAATACTAGTTATAGGCAGAATAAACAATATGCTGAAAATAAGGCCATGCGCCATACCATGTGACCAAGAACGGAATTTGTGCTCTGAAAGCACAGCAGCAGCAGCAATTGCGTCTTTAAAGCCGGCAGGGTCGGTATAATTTCTTGCCGGTTCCAGCAAAGAGAAAAAGGCAAATTGATGAATAGTCCAGAAATGAAGAAACATAGAAATGAAAAAACTAAAAACATAAGTTAGCACTAATACCAAAGGCATATTCATTTTTTTCCCATCCTCCATGGTAACTCCGGCTTCTTTCATCCAGACAGTGCCGAATACTTTCGGGTTATACCAAACAAATCCTAATAAAAGAGGAATAAGCGCAGTGGCCGCTGCCAAGAGCATATTCGGGTGTGGAATACCGGGTAAATTTTCCATAATTTTGAGTTTTGGTTTAGCCGAAAGTAAATTGTTTTATTCTATTCGGCATTGGTTTATCAACACCTATTTAATAGCCTGTCAGTTTTTGTAATGCCTGTTGTAGTCTTTCTTTCGGTAAAAAGTTTTTCTCTAAAGAACCTGCAAACGGTACCGGTGTATCTAATGAAGCTACGCGCATGACGGGAGCATCGAGATATTCAAAAAAGTTCTCAGTAATCCAGGCAGAAATCTCTGCACCAATGCCTCCGACCAAAGTATCTTCATGCAACAGCAGAACCTTACCGGTTTTTTTCACTGTTTTTTCTATAGCGTCTTTATCGAAAGGCAACAGCGTTCTCAAATCAAGTATGTCGGCTGAAATATTGCCCGCTGCTTCTTTAGCCCAATGAACTCCTGCACCATAGGTAATAATAGAAACCTCATCGCCTTCGCTCACCAACCTGGCTTTGCCTATTTCGAGGGTGTAATAATCATCGGGCACTTCGCCTTCTATACTTCGGTAAAGCGCTTTGTGTTCAAAATACATTACCGGATTGGGGTCTTCGATAGCAGCACAGAGCAGGCCTTTGGCATCGAACGGGGAACTGGGATAAACAATTTTTAAACCGGGCACATGAAAGAACCAAGCTTCGTTGCTCTGCGAATGGAAAGGTCCCGCACCCACACCGGCACCGGTAGGCATACGCACTACCACATCGGCATTTTGCCCCCAACGCCAATAACTTTTTGCCAGATTATTGACAATGGGATTGAACCCGGTGGAAACAAAATCGGCAAACTGCATTTCTACCACCGCTTTCATTCCTTTTACACTTAAACCCAGTGCAGCACTTAAAACACCGCTCTCGCAAATGGGGGTGTTGCGCACTCTGTCTTTTCCGAATTTTTCTACAAAGCCTTCCGTGATTTTAAAAACCCCTCCATACTCCGCCACATCCTGACCCATGATAACCAGGTTATCATGCTTCTCCATAGATTGACGAAGCCCATCGCTTACAGCATCCACAAAACGCTTGACATTTTGAATTTTAGATTTTGGATTTTGGATTGAAACAGCTGCTGGCGCATACACTTCACCTTCTTCTTTTTCGGTGGTGTGTTCTACTTCCGGTTGCTTATCGGCTGCATCGAAAGCGGCACGAACCTCTTTATCGTATTCCTCTTTCAGCATTTCGGGATAATCGGGCGAAATGATTCCTTCTTCCATTAACCAGTTTTCGTAATTCATTACCGGGTCTTTCTGCGCCCATTCTTCCAATAAATTTTTGGGAACATATTTAACTCCGCTGGCTTCTTCGTGCCCGCGCATTCTGAAGGTCATGCACTCTAACAAAACAGGAAAAGGCTTTTTCCGCATCTGTTCCGAAAGTTCTTTTACGGTGTGATATACTTCGAGAATATTATTTCCGTCAATCGTCAAACCTTTCATACCGTAACCAATGGCGCGCTCGGCTAAATATTTGCAGCGGAACTGCTCGTTGGTTGGGGTAGAAAGTCCGTAGCCGTTGTTTTCAATTAAAATAATAATGGGCAAATCCCATACGGCAGCAATGTTACAGGCTTCGTGAAAATCGCCTTCGCTCGTTCCACCATCACCGGTAAAGGCAACGGTTATTTTTTTCTCGTTCTTCAGTTTGCTGGCCAGTGCAATGCCATCGCCTACACAAAGCTGAGGACCGAGGTGCGAAATCATTCCTACAATATGATGCTCGTTGGTGCCGAAATGAAAACTGCGTTCGCGCCCTTGGCTGAAACCATTCTGTTTTCCCTGAAATTGTTCGAAGAGTTGCTGCAGATTGCAATTGCGCGTAGTGAACACGCCCAGGTTACGGTGCAGGGGGCAAACGTATTCGTCTTCGTCCAGCGCGGCTGTTACGCCCACCGAAATTGCTTCCTGACCTATACCCGAAAACCATTTGCTCACCCTGCCTTGCCGGAGCAACTTCAGCATTCTTTCTTCAATTACCCTTGGTTTAAGAATAAGCTGATAGAGGCGGATGAGTTCTTCGTTAGTTAAATTTTTTCTTTCGAAATTCATTTGCTTATAAAATTTAGCATCATACAAATGGAACTGCGTTTGATGGGGCGAAGTAACCCGAAAATCAGGAAATAGGAAAACCGGAGCCGCAGAAACCATTTTAAACCGGCTTACGGTGCCGTCATCTTATTAATTTAAAATAACGGTTTCTTAAAAAATCAAAAGGTTTTATACTAATGAATGTTTGAACAACTATATTTGTAACAAGAACAAAAATGAAAACGCTAAAGACATTATTTCCTGTATTGATAGTTGCGGTTACGGTTTTTGCCTCGTGCAATAACAAACCCAAAGAGGAAACAACTGCTACCACCGTTGATTCCACAGCCGCAGAAGCTACCTATACATTAAATGCCGACAGCAGTAGTTTTGTGGGCTGGAAAGCGGTGATGCTGGGGGTGAAAGAACATACAGGTAAATTATCGTTTAAAGCAGGAAGTATTACTACTAAAGGCGGACAACTGACAGCCGGCAACTTTACAGTTGACATGGCCGCCATTACTCCTTTAGATGGAAACTATAACGCACAGTCAACAAAAGAAAAACTGATTGGCCACCTATCATCACCCGATTTTTTTGACTTAGCGAACTTTCCAACCTCTTCGTTTGTTATAAAGAGCGTAAACGGAAATTCGGCTACCGGCACGTTAACTGTTCGGGGAAAATCGAATGACGAAACGCTGAACAATATTGTGATTAGCGAAACAGACGGTGTATTGAAAGCAAGCGGGGAATTGAAATTTGACAGAAAAAAATACGATGTTAATTTTGACGTGCCTAGTAAAGACATGGTTATTTCGAACGACATTGAATTAAAAATAGAGCTGACGGGCAAAAGATAGTGGGTTTTTTTGTGGTGTGTTGGGCAATCCTAGGGGTAGGGTTGCCCTTTTTTATTGCCCGGATTTGGCAGCAATAAAATCTTGTTATTTTCAATCTGCGTTTTTTAGAATTCATTTTTTCATTTCAACCGCAGAACATGAAACGAATTTTATTACTCTCCGCAGTTGTCCTTTCACTTCTTCTACTAACGTGTAATTTATTCAGCCAGCAATGCAGCGACTGCCGCTACATCTCTCCCGTTTTCGATTCGATAACTAAAGAGACCGTCCATTTCGGGCGCGGTGTAACTATAAATGGAGACACGCAGGAACTTTACATGGATATTTATCAGCCCTTTGGCGATACTGTTTCGAGCCGACCGGTAGTGATGTTTGCCTTTGGTGGCGGTTTTGTGCAGGGCAGCAAAGACGACTGGTATGTATATGAAGTATGCAAGCATTTTACCAAAGCCGGTTATGTGTGTGCCGCCATGGACTATAGAGTGGGGATTAACTATCTCGAGATTCTGCAGCTACAACACATGCGCATTTTCTTCCGTCCCATGCAGGACTATCGCGCTTCGGTACAATACCTGAAGTGGGATTTTGCCGAAAACGGAAACAATTACCGCATTGATACCAATATGATTTTTGCCGGAGGCGCTTCGGCCGGTGCTATTACCGCACTGATGATGCAGTATTGCGATAAGCCTACCGAAATGGGTGAGATGGGAAACATTAATGCGCTGGATGCACTCGGTGGTTTTTACAGCACCACCGGTTTCCACCAAAACTATAGCTGGAACTGTGCCGCAACCATCAGCATTGCCGGAGCACTTATAAATGCCAACTGGGTTGAACCGGGCGATGACCCTGTTATTTCGGCACACGGCAATGCCGATAACGTGGTGCCTTATTCTTATGGTGCTTTGGGTGGCGGACTGTTAGGAGGCATTTTTGATTTGCAGGGCGACTTTGTGGTTGATTCCATTGCCCGCTCGAAAGGTGTTTGCAGTTATCTCTATACCATGGAGGGGCGCGACCACCCCTCGGAGAGTATGGGCATTGAATATTTTTACAGCATTGTGTACCGGATTATGCTGCGTATGGAAGCCGTGCGAACCTACAAGTCGTTTTGCTGTGCGCTTAACGTAGATATTACCCCCGGTGATACGCTTTACTATTTACCGGGCGCCCCCGTTCCTTCTGTTTTAACGGCTGTGGTGACTAACGACAGCGGAAACTCGCAGCTGCATTGGTGCACCATGCCTTGCCAGCTTTCTTCAACCGCTAATTCAATTACAGTTACGGCTGACTCTACCTTAAAATATGTGGCGGCTACCGTAAGCGAAGGCAATTGTCTCTCGGCCGATTTGCATATTGTTTACGACAGCACGCTTGTTTCTTCGGTTATCGAACCCGATGTATTTATTTTTTCAGTTTATCCGCACCCCGCTTCTTCGCTTTTGAACATTACAGCTGATGTTAGTTCTTTCAAAAACAAAAGCGGAACTATCGGGCTGACCGATGTGCTCGGCCGGTTAGTACACCAGCAGCCGTTCTATGCCAGCGGTGGGCAATTAAAAGCAACC
The DNA here is from genome assembly GCA_903927935.1 of uncultured Bacteroidota bacterium. Classification (GTDB taxonomy): domain Bacteria; phylum Bacteroidota; class Bacteroidia; order Chitinophagales; family LD1; genus Bog-950. The sequence continues at coordinate 17,916 of CAIYOV010000532.1, forward strand.
CTTGATATAAACGGGTTACCGGTGGGCAATTATCTGCTTTCGGTTTCTATAGATGGAAGAAAGATTGGCGCAAGGCGGGTGATGGTGGCGAGGTAAGTTTTAAGCCCGGGAGGTTTGGAATCTCTTTCGGGGCTTTGATGATTGCCTGACCTTTTTTCGCCTTCGCTCCGGTGGCTTTTTGTCTTGGGCGGTTTTAAATTTTAAAAGGTCCTCTATCAGTTCTTCCAGCCGGTCCACCAAATCGGGCTTTTGTTCGCTTAACACCGGATTGATAATGATAGCCAAATTTCCCTTTGCATCTACCTGTAACAATATCGAAAACGGTTCATTTTCGGCCAGCCATTTGGGGCATACCTCGTGGGCCTCGGCTAGCTTTTTATAATGATGTTCAAGTAAAGGGGCAATTCCTGTTTCCAGTTTTGTGTATACCGGTTGGCTGATGTTTGCCCGGGTTGCCAGTTCTGTCTGGCTTTCGTTTTTTACTACGCGCAGCAGGCGTATTTTTTCTGACTGCACTATATCTGACTGCACCATAACAGATGATTTGAAAACTGCCGTTGAATAAATTATAACTAGTATGAATAAATTATAACCCCCGCCTTCTTTTCATTTGCAGTTGAAAAATAATTAATCACTTTAAAACCACCAAACATGGCAAACATTAACACTAACATCGTAAACACCACCATCAACGCGGCCGACTTAACCAGCCTTAATACCGGCACAGCATCGCTGCTTACTTTATTACAACCTTACTTTGTGCCGCTAAGCGATGACGAGCGCGTATCGCTCTTCAGCTTAAAAGAAGAGAACCTGGTTTTTGCTTATCTGGCTTTGCAGCAGGCAAAAAATCTGGGCAATTTAATTCCACCGGCTTTAAGTACTTTGGTTACTAACCTCGATAACGATTTAAAATTTCAGCAGCAGTTAGGCGAGTTAGAAAACGATTTTATTCTTCAACTGGCACAAAAAACGGCTGATACCAAACGCAGGGCAGCGCACGAAGCCTATGTGGGCGGACTGGCAGTTTACAAAATAATTGAAGCGCTGGCATCTATTAGTGTAGATGGCGCGCAGGTGGCTTACGATATTTTGAAGGTGCGTTTTGCTAACCAGGGCGGTGCAGGTGCTACACAGCCAAATCCGTAAATTTATTTGGCAGATTTGTAAACAGGCATCCATATACGGGTGCCTGTTTTTGTTAGCCTTTACGGAAACTGTGTTAGCCCATAGGCTAACATGCTAAGCCTGTAAGCAAACCCGGTAACCTTTTGGGTAAACAATGTAAGCTCTTAAATCAACACTGTTTACCAGTAAACTAACACTGTTTCCTTTTGGTCTTACAACGTTAGTCGGCAGGCTGACAATGTTTCTCTGTAAGCTAACCGTGTTTCCTTTTAACTCAACAAAATTCTATGATAACCATTCCTGAAATGCCCAACGTAGGCGAAATGCTTAAAAATTACATAAAGACCAACCGTAAATACAAAAGCGGAATAGCTAATTGGTTGGGTGTAAAGAGAAGTTCAGTGAATAAATACGTTGGCAGGCGCGACATGAAGATAAGCACGCTTTGGCGCTTATGCCATGTGCTGAAATACAACTTTTTTGCCGACCTGGGCGCTCAACTGCCCGCAGAATTTACACCGGTTGCCGAAAACCCGCTGCAAACCCGCATTGCCGAACTCGAAAAACAAAAAAGCGATTTAGAGTTGCAGGTGAAAACCCTCGAAAAGGCTATTGAGTTGATGGGGAGGAAGTGATTTGCTATAGACTTACGCAATCTCAAAAAATAATAAACTTCGTAAATCCCTATCTATCTGGCATGTATTGCGAAATAAAATTTAGTTTGGCTTCGCATATTATGATGTTAGCGGCAACTCTTACGCTTCGAACAAACTGTATCGCTAACTTGAAATTGATTTCAAGAAATGAACGAAACTTCAGACTTTGATAAATGACAAATAAATTGGTATAGATTTAGCAAATGCGTAGATAGAAGCATCCAAAGACAAGAGGTAAAAATTAAAACTCTGTTTAGGTTACAACTTAACAGAATAATTTCATAGAGTGTATCTTACTCGTTGAGGATTTTGGTAGCAAACTCGAACTATAGTATTTGTTGAATCTGATTGGTGAGATAATGAGAAAATAAAATCAAGTGGTTACGGTCTTTCCACCTTAGGCGAGAGTTGCCAAAAATTATAATAGAGATTCTTTCATAGAAATGTTAAACTACTGGGGCTATTTCGATGATGAGAGTAAAAAATCCAGAATGGTATGGTGGAGAACCTTGAACAAAATAAAATACAACCAATTCGGATGGACAGTAGAGTATGCTGATAACACAAAGATTAAAAGAAATAAAGAAAGAAGGGCTTTGTTCGGTAATCAAAGAGTTAAACTTCTAATAAACAGTGTAGGTAAACGAACAGTAGTGCTTCTAAACCCTTCTTTTTTACTTCTTTAATCCCTTCTTCCTTGTAAGCAATTTCATAAACAATAAATTAAATTTGAATTATAATAAATCAGAAAATGTTAAGACAATGATTATGCTAAAAAGCTTAAAGGCAAAATTGAAGGCTATAAGGAAATTTAAAAATAAACTAAAAGGATATATTTTACCAAATGGGTTCTATTTTCGCCAAAAAGGTTATTGTCCATGCTGCGAAAAAGAAGTTTTTTTTCAAGCAAATAATAGTTGGCTCCGAGATTACTTTATCTGTGATAATTGCAATTCGATACCTAGAGAAAGAGCCCTTATGGTTACGATTGAAAAATATTTTCCAAATTGGGAA